>DATHPF010000047.1:0-16182 GCA_035484155.1 Streptosporangiaceae bacterium | reverse complement strand
CGGCCCGCACTCGCTGTTCGGCGGGTACGGACGCGGCGCGGCGGCCTACTTCCGCTACATCGAGCAGTGGCGCAGCTCCGGCGACTTCGCCGGTCTCACGTTCAGCTGACCAGGGCCTTGCCGTAGTTCGCCATCGAGCGGCTGTATCGCGGCAGGTGCGGGGCCAGGGAGACGAGAACCATCGACAGGCCTTCGCGGTCACGGCCGAGGCTGGCCAGGCACAGCGCGGTGGTGCAGGTCAGGGCGTCGTCGAGGTGATCGGAGCCGTTACCGCGCTCGGCTAGGAGCAGATCCAGCGCGGCCTCGGCCTGGCCGACGTTGCGCATCGAGCTGGCCATCTGAATGACCGCGCGGCGGCGGTTCTCGCCGGTCAGGCCGCCGATGTCCAGCGCACTGCGGTAGAGCGGGATGGCCTCGGCGGAGTGGCCGAAGGAGTCCCGGGCGCAGGCCCGGTGGAACAGGCCATCGGCATCCTCGTCCGGCAGCTCGGCGGCCAGGGCGTCGATCCCCGCCAAAAAGTCCTGCTCCTCGTAGTCGTCGATGGCCGCGAACATGGCGGCAGCCCGGCGGTTAACGTCGTCGCGATCGCCAGCGCTGGCGGTCATGATCGGTGCTCCTCATGTTCGGTGCGTCACCACTTCGCTGGGTAGACGAAGTCGGCGGCCTGGCGGCCGAGCCATTGTACGATCCGCATGGCCAGGTCCTTCCCGGTGGCGAACTCCGCCGTGCGCAGGCCACGTCAGACCGTCCTCGCGACGCTTCTCATCGATCGATGCGTACAGGAGCTTCAGGGCCCATCGCAGTCTCCGGTCGGGGCCGGCGGTCCAGCTGAGCCCCAGCTCGGCCCGCCGGTCATCGAGCGCCTGGTACAGCGCTCCGGCATCGAACGGCCGGAGCGACGACGGCGTCACGGACTCGCCTGCGCCGGCCCTGGCTTTCTCTGGGCCTCCCTGACCGCCCGGCGGTAGCGGACCAGCGCTTCGGAGATCTCGCGCCGTCCGGCCGGCCCGGTCCCGGTCTCAAGCGCGGCGACCTCATCCACGCTGACGCCCAGGGCATCGGCGACCTGCTGCTGAGTGACGCCGAGGCTGTTGCGCTCCCGTGCGATGAGAGCGCCGATCGCGGCCGCCTGCCTGGGCTCGGCGGGGATGTCGGCGCTGCCCGGCGCCCGGCCCATCCCCGGGCGCCGTCTCAGCCTCATGTCGCTGACCTTACTAGCGCGGCCTGACGGCGACGCCAGTGAGCGCCGTGAGCCGGGCGGCGAACACCGGGGCGGCCTGCATCCAGGGGTGATCACCGCGGGCGTCCTGCTGACCCGCATGCACCCAGCCCGACACCTCCACGAGCGCCCGCATGAATACCACAGCCTGGTACCAGACCAGCTCGGCCGGGTCGATGACGGTCCCGGTCTCGCGCTCATAGGTGCGCACGAATCGGCTGGCTATCCGCCGCCGCAGCCAGCGCACCGGAAGCCGCAGCCACCCCGGCGCCTTGAGCCCTAGTTCGGACAGCGCCAGGGTTGTGAACGCGACATCGCATGACCTCGGCGCCAGCAGCGCCGTACTCCAGTCCAGCACGGTCACGCCGGTGCCGTCGAAGAGCAGATTGAACGGGTGCAGGTCGCCATGGCAGATCACGGCCGGGGCCGGTCGCGCCGGATGATCGATCAGCCACTGCGCTGCCCGCATCAGGTCCGGCCGCGCGAACGTGAGCGCGAGATCCCGGTGGACCGCCAGCATCGAGCTCATCGAGGCAACCACGGCACCGGCGGCGTCAAGCTCGGTCCGGACCGGCACGGGATCGAGCGCGTGCAGCCGCGCCATCGTCGATGCCAGCAGCCTCGGCATCTCGCCGAGAAGCGCGGCGCCGCGACCGAGCGCACCGGCGAGGCTCAGGCCCGACAGCAGCGGCGTACCGGGCGCACGGTCCATGACCATGAAGGCCTCGCCCAGACCGTCGTCCGGGCCGCCGGCGGCCCGCACGACAGGAGTCGGGAAGCCCGCGGCGGCAACGCTCCGCTGGATCACCGTTTCCTTGCGAGCCGTCTCAGGCTGCGGCATCACGCGCACGACCAGATCGTGCGGCCACCCATCGGGGGGCTCAGCCAGCGAGAAGGCAAACAGCTGCGCCCAGAACCCCCCGGTCAGGGGCACCGGCGGGCGGGAGTAAGCCAGGGCAGGCGAGCCAGTCACGGAGCGCAAGACCGCCAGCAGCTGATCACTCAATACGTCGCTATTAACCGTCACGGTATTTACCGTAACGGTTGATTGTGTTACTGTCTAGCCGATGGAGCTGACGATCGACGAACTCGCGAGACGTGCCCAGCTGCCGGTGCGGACTCTGCGCGAGTACAACAGCATGCGGCTTCTGCCGCCGCCCGAGCGCCGCGGGCGCATCGGCGTCTACGGTGCGCAGCACGTCGAGCGCCTGGCACTCATCGGCAGGCTGCAGCGCCGCGGCTACTCGCTGGCCGGGATCAGGGATCTGCTCGCCGCCTGGGACACCGGCGCGGACCTGACGACGCTCCTGGGTGTCGATTCCGGTCCCGCGGCCCTGGACGAGACGCCGCTGCGGATCACCGGGACGGAGCTACGGGACCGGGTGCCCGCGCTGACCGCCGCCGGCATCGAGGAGGCAGTCGCCGCCGGGCTGATCGTTCCGGCGGGGGATGGGTACTTCGTGGTTCGCAGCCCGGCGCTGCTCGCCCTCGTCGCGGACGGCGTGCGCGCTGGCGTGCCGCTCGACGCAATGCTCGACACGATCGCCACCATCACCCGCGGGATTGGCGTGCTCGCCGAGGAAGTCGCCGGCCACGTTGTCGGGCAGATCGCGCCGGCGCTGACTGCGAGCGGAGACGTTAGCCCCATGGAGGGCCTGCTGCGGCGGTGGCGCGTCCTGCTGCTGCAGGGTGCCGCCAGCATCCTGGCCGACCGGCTGGGCGCGTCCCTCCTGGCGATGACGGACGGCGATCCGGCTGCCGAGCAGCTACGGGCCGCGATCGACCGCGTCCGGGTCGGCGTCACCACCGACACCGACGGGACCATACGTCATTACCGCTCGTAGCGCAGGTGCCGCGCGGACCGAGAAGGTCACCCACAGCCGTGAATCTGCATGTTGGGATTAGCAGACGCCGTGCCTGGACAGGTGCGCGGTCCAGCGCACGTGCCAGGCAGGCGGGGTTGCTACCTCCAGCGGGAGGCACCCGCCGAGGTCAGTGACGTACCCGAGGGGCAGGTAGAACAGCGTCAGGCCGGCGGCGTAGGCCTCGGGGATGCCAGTCGGCACCGGATAGCTCGGGCAGCCGACAAGCGTGACCGCCGCGACGCCGTCGCGCAGCGTGTACGTGCCGGAACTCGCAGCGCGGGTGAGGAACCTGAACCGCGACCGGTCGGCCGGCGGAGTTGTGATCTCGACCGTCGTCCCATTCGGCACGGCGAGGATTGCGCCCGGCACGTCACGGAACCTGCCGCCCCGCAGCCGCTCGCTCGATCGCCACGCTCCGCTGACGGCGTACACGAACCAGACAGGCCCGGCCTGGACGCTTTCCGCTTTCCAGTGCGCGCCAAGCTCCCCGCCGGAAATGCCGCGGTCGCCGTACACGCCGCACTTCAGGAGCTCGGAGCCGGGGGCCGCGGCGACTCGCCCGGGCTGGCCGGCAGGCGGGCGGCTCGCGTCCGCCCCGCTCCGGTGCGCCGAGTACAGGACGGACGGCACTGCGATCGCGAGCGCCACAACGGCTGCGGTACCGCAGGCACCTACTCGCCGCCAGTGGTCGCGCCGTCGCCGCCAGACCCCGCTGAGCAGGGACGGCGAGGGCTCCTGATGCACGGCCCGCATGGCGGAGCGCAGCCAGTGTTCGAGGTCATTCATGAGTAGCCCCTCGTGATGATGTGCGGTTGGCAAGTCCCCCCGCGTCGGCCGTTCCGACGATGCCGCGCAGCTTGGCCAGCGCCCGGGACCCCTGGGTCTTGACGGAGCCGACCGAGCAGCCGAGCACCGCCGCGGTCTGCGCCTCGGTGAGGTCCTCGTAGTAACGCAGCACGAGCACCGCGCGCTGGCCAGGCGGCAGCGCCGCGAGCGCGCGCCAGAGCAGATCCTGATCGGCGAGTGCCGCCGACTCATCGCGCCCGGCCGACGCAGCGCTGTCATCGGGGCCGAGCGGCTGCTCAGGCCGGCGCCGCAGCAGCCGCCACCGGTCCACCGAGGCGTTCACCAGCATCTGCCGGACGTACGGAGCCGGGTCGCCGGTCCTGCAGATGCGCCGCCACCGCCGGTAGGCGCGCTCAAGCACCGTTTGCAGCAGGTCCTCGGCATCCGCCCGGTTGTGCCCGGTCAGGAGCATGGCCAGGGTGAGCATCCAGGACGACGAGCCGTCGACGAATTGCTCGAAGGACGTCCGGTCCGATGCTCCGTGCACATCGCTTCCACGCTGCGGCACAACAAAAGGTTGACCGACAGAACGAGAAGCTGACCAGACCCACAGCATTGCCGCAACTGCCTGCACGCAGATGACTACTCACCGTAACCTGAGTCCTGAAGCCCCGCCGTCTCCTGCAGAACAATCGATCAGAAAGGCCAGGTACACGAGTGAGAGTCACCGTCAAGCGAGCTGGATTGGCAGTTACCGCCGGTGCCGCCATCGTCGTCACCGCGGCTGGCATCGCGGGCGCGTCCGCGGCCAAGCCGACGTCCCCGCCTAACGAGTGCGCGACGGGCATCTACGCGGGTTACTGCGGTACTCAGGTCGACTCAGGAACGCCTGCGCTGTCCATCTCAGTGGACCGGTTCGGCCAGGTCGTCGCGGCTTCGAGACCGCGACCGCATTCGGCCGACTGGTTCTGGTTCAGCTTCGAGGGCGGGGCTAACGACATCGCCGAGTTCGCCCCCGGTGGCGTCGCCTCCAACCTCGTCATGGCTCAGGTTGGCAGCCGGATAGTGCTGCAGAAGGGCAGCGGAGACACCAACCAGCAGTGGGTGTTCAAGTGCTATACCGGCTGCACTTCCGGTCCGTACGCGGGGACCTGGACCAACATTGCGTCCGGCGACGTCATCGCGGCCACGACCAACGGCGGCAGGCTCCGGGCGGTCTCGCTGTCGGGGACACCGGGCTCGAACGAGACGTGGGCGTTCCAGACGCCCTGACTCTGCTCACGCCCGAGGCGCCCGACACGGACTGTTCCGGGTCGTAGCATCGGTATCCGTGGACCAGTGGCCGCCGATGCTGTGGATCGGTGGCGGGCAGGGCGCGGGGAAGACCAGGCTGTCCTGGCAGCTGTCGCGGGCCACCGACCTGCCCGTGCACCGGGTCGACTTGTGGAGCTACGTTCATCACGCCCGGCTTCCTGCCGGAGAGTCGCTCGGCGAGCAGCTCGCCAGGGGAGCAGAAGCTGCCGCCGATGCCTTCGAGTCGGTCAGCAGCCTCCGGCTGGAGTTCGTGCTGGATGACGTTCGCGCTCGTGACCTGGGCCAGGTTCCCGTGATCGTCGAGGGCCCGCAGCTCATGCCGGCGTTCGCGGATCAGCTTCCGGCCGGGCACGGGGTCTGGCTCGTGCCCGATCCGGAACGGACGCGCCGCGTGCGGGAGGAACGGCTGGCGGGGGAGGAGACGCTCAGGGACCGCCCGGCGGCGGGCCGCTCCCGCCTGTCGCGGCTCCTCGAGCGTGACGCGCTCATCGCCGAGCGCATTCGTGCGAGCGCGGCGCTCGCGGGCAGGCCGGTCATCGAGGTGCCGCCGGTGCCGGACTGGTCCGCGATCGCGGCGGCGGTCGAGTCCGACCTCGCCGCCGCACTCCGGTCCGCACCCCGTCTGATCCCAGGCCGCGAACTCACCCGGCAGCGCCGGTACGAGAACAGCGCCGCCGAACGGCAGGGGCGGCTGTGGATGCAGGATGCCGGGCTGACCGTGATGCCCTCATACCCGTTCGGGTGCGAATGCGGCCGGAGCGGATGCCGTGCGGTCTGGCCGGCCACGCCGGATGACTACGCCGCCAGGACGGCTTCCGGGCAACCGCTCATCGCGCACGGCCAGACCGACTGAGAAGGCGATGATAATCGACTGTGCCTAGTTCCGCCTTTGACGCTCTCGACTCGTCCGGCATTGCCTACCGGGTCATCCGGCATGGTCCGGTGCGGAGCCTGGCCGAGGCCGCGAAGGCCCGCGGCGTCGAGCCCGCCGACGTGGTCAAGACGATGGTGGTGCGCCGCGGCGAGGGCGACTACGTGTTCGTGCTTGTGCCCGGCGACCGGGCCATCTCCTGGCCCAAGCTGCGCGCCCTGCTCGGCGTGAGTCGCCTGTCCATGCCCGATGCCAAGGTAGCCAGGGACGTCACCGGCTATGAGCGCGGAACTATCACGCCGCTCGGATCGGCCACGGCCTGGCCGGTGGTCGCCGACGAGCGCGTGCTCGGCCGCGAGATCACCCTGGGCGCGGGGGAGCACGGCGTTGCGGTCGCCGTGCGCGCCGAGGACGTGCTGGCGGTGCTGAGCGCGGCCGTGGCCGACGTGACCGAGGCCGAGGACCCGTAGTTGTCGTCGCCGTCTCGCGGCCGGCCCGCGGCCGAGGTGCAGATCGATGTTCCGCTCGTTCGCCGCCTCCTCGCGGCGCAGTTTCCGCAGTGGGCGAGGCTGGCGGTGGAACCGGTGGAATCTGCGGGCTGGGACAACACGGTCTACCGGCTCGGGCCCGATCTCGCCGTGCGGTTGCCGCGTCGCCGCATCGGCGCCGGCCATGTGGAGCGGGAGCAGCAGTGGCTGCCCGTGCTCGGACCGCAGTTGCCGCTGGCCGTGCCGATGCCGCTCGGCAACGGGGTGCCCGGTGCGGGATATCCGTGGCGCTGGACAATATGCAACTGGCTTGACGGCGAGCTGGCGGCCCTGACGCCGGTCGACGACGCGGGGCAGACGGCGATCAGCCTGGCGCGCTTCGTCGCGGCGTTGCAGAAGATCGATCCGGCGGGCGGCCCTGCCAGCGAGTTCCGCGGCACGTCCCTCGCCGGCCGTGATCGAGTCGCCCGAACGGCGGCGACGATATCCCAGGCGGACCAGTTCGATATCGGTCCTGTGCTCGCCGTCTGGGAACGTGCTGTCGCGGGGCCAGCCTGGACTGGTCCGCCGGTCTGGATGCATGGCGATCTTCATCCGGCGAACCTGCTCGTGGACGGCGGTCGGCTGAGCGCCGTTATCGACTTCGGCCTTCTCGGCGTCGGCGACCCGGCCTGCGATCTGATGGTTGCCTGGACGTACCTGCGGGCCGAGGCTCGCGATGCGTTCCGCGATGCGCTGGCGGTCGACGATGCAACCTGGTCTCGGGGTCGTGGCTGGGCGCTGGAACTTGGGCTGCGGGCCGCCGCGTACTCGGCCGACAATCCTGTGCTCGGCGACATCGGCCGGCACACGATCGCGGAGGTTATGGCGGACTTCGATCTTCAGTAAGACGGCCCTGTTCGCCGTGTTCCGCACTTCAGAGGCTGCGGGCGGAGATGTCGCCGGAGGCGGTGGTCGCGTGGATGTTCAGGTCGGCGGCGCCTTCGGTGGTCCTGAGCCCTGGCGGGCCGGAAGTTTTGAGCCGACTTGCGCCCTGACGCGGCAGCGAATACGTTGTCGATGTATCGAGGCGATACATCGACACGATATGACGACGTGACATGGCGTACGTAGCAGAGCGGCTTCACCCTGGAGGCTAGAGATTCCGTGGAGACTTCCAAGCACCACATCGAGCCTGCCTCCGGCAGGCTGGGCGTTCTGACCGTCGGTCTCGGCGCCGTGGCGTCGACCGTGATCGCCGGCACCGAGCTCATCAGGCGCGGTCTCGCCGAGCCCATCGGCTCGCTCACTCAGATGGGCACCATCCGCCTCGGCAAGCGGACTGAGGACCGGGTGCCGCTCATCCGCGACTTTGTGCCTCTGGCCAGCGTCGACCAGCTGGTCTTCGGTGCCTGGGACCCGATCTCGGACACGGCTTACGAAGCCGCGCTGAAGTGCGGCGTGCTCGACCGGGTCGCGCATATCGAACCGGTCGCGGCCGAGCTGAAGGAGATCGAGCCCATGCCGGCCGTCTTCGACCAGGAGTACGTGCGGCGGCTCGACGGTCCCAACGTGAAGGCCAGGGCAAGCAAGCGAGAACTCGCCGAGGCCATCCGCCAGGACATCCGCGACTTCAAGGCCGCGCACTCCTGCGACCGGATGGTCGTGATCTGGTGCGCGTCCACCGAGATCTTTCTCGAGCCCGGCCCGGCCCATCAGAACCTGGAGGCGCTCGAAGCCGCGATGGACGCGAACGACCCGAGCGTCCCGCCCTCGATGCTCTATGCGTACGCGGCGCTCAAGGAGGGCGTGCCCTTCATCAACGGCGCGCCCAACCTCACCATCGATGTGCCCGCGATGGTGGAGCTCGCTCACGCCAGTGGCGTTCCCATCGCTGGTAAGGACTTCAAGTCAGGGCAGACCCTTCTGAAGACCGTGCTGGCGCCGATGCTGAAGGCCCGCATGCTAGGTCTCCAGGGCTGGTACTCGACCAACATTCTCGGGAACCGCGACGGCGAGGTGCTGGACGATCCCGACAGCTTCCGCACCAAGGAGACAACCAAGCTCGGCGTGCTCGATCACATCCTGCAGCCCGGTCTTTATCCCAAGCTCTACGGCGACTTTTACCACAAGGTGCGCATCAACTATTACCCGCCGCTCGGTGACAGCAAGGAGAGCTGGGACAACATCGACATCTTCGGCTGGCTCGGCTACCCGATGCAGATCAAGGTCGACTTCCTGTGCCGTGACTCGATCCTGGCGGCACCCCTCGCACTTGACCTGGCGCTCTTCACGGACCTGGCGCAGCGAGCACGGCTCAAGGGCGTGCAGGAGTGGCTGTCGTTCTACTTCAAGAGCCCGCAGCACGCTCCGAGCGTCTATCCCGAGCACGACCTGTTCATCCAGCAGACCAAGCTGAAGAACACGCTCCGCTGGCTGATGGGCGAGGAGCAGATCACCCACCTTGGGATGGAGTACTACGAGGACTGAATGCCTACGGCGTGTACTGGAAGATCAGCGAGTCCTCGTGGCTGACGTTGTTGGTGCCGGTGTAGAAGACATCGCCGCTGCCGACGACGTCCCGAGTGCCGGGGATCAGCGCGATTGAGTAGACATCAAAGCTGGCGGATGTCGGGGTAACGCCTGACGGCAGGCCGTTGGTCGGCACCTGATCGTAGGTCCAGTGGCCAGCGGCGTAGTGAGCGAACTGGTAGTCGCCGTTCTGCGACTGGAACATGATCGCCCAGACTCCGCCGTGCCCGTCGGGGGTCAGCTGGAGCAGCTGGTACGGCGTCACCGGCACCGGGATCTTCTGCCACTTGCTGCCGTTCCAGTGCAGCAAGAACGACTGCGCGCCGGCCGGGAAGACGGTCACGGCCGCCCAGATGTTGTTCGCGCTGGCGGCGGCGATGTCATACGGGTAGAGGTAGCCGTTCTTCGGCAGCTTGATGGCGGGGAAACCGACGGTCCGCCAGACGTGACCGTTGTAGTGCGTGAAAAACGCAGTGCTCCTGGCCAGGTGCAGCGCGTTGAAGCGGCCGCCGACGGCCCAGATGTCGTGCGCCGACACGGCGGTGGCGGAGATGACGGAGCCGAGCTTCGGGAGCGAGACCTTGGTCCAGTGCCTGCCGGTGAAGTGCTCCGCCTGATTAGTACCGAGGAGCCAGCCGTTGGACGGGCTGGTCGTGACCATCGAGCCCCCGCAGTAGGCAGCCGTGTTGAAGCGGGTCGAGGACCACTTGTGACCGTTGAAGCGCGCGACGTAAGTGGCGGTGACCGACTTGATGCCTGGCCCGCCGCCCGAGCACTCGCTGCCGCCCGCCCACACATTGTCAGGGCTGGTTGAGGACACGTAGCCGACCCTGGTGAACGCCCCGGGGATGGCGGAATTGGGCCAGGCGGTGCCGCCGGTCCAGTGGGCCCCGATCGGGCGCCCGCCGGCTCCGTCGCCAAACGCCCACGCGTCGTGGGTGCTCGGCGCGATCACGTTCAGCAGGTTGCTGTCGTACTTCGGGTTGAGGATCTTGGTGATCCGCCACCCTGGTGCGCTGGCGGACGCGGATGCCTGAGCCGGCGCAGCCGAGGCACCTACCGTCGCGGCAACGCACAGCATGGATCCGGCCACAGCGAGCACGGGCCGAGCACGAAAGGCCATCATGGGAAGCCCTCACAGGCGCTGGGCGGGCGATGCCCGGCCATCCCGGTCCCCGCGACTCGGACGAGTTGGCGGAAGCCTAACGGCGACTAGGGGTAAAGGGATAGATATCGCATTTACATGGCCCGGCTCGATCAGGGGCGGCACCGGGGTCGAAGCCGCGGCGGCGGGGGAGTCCCCAGCCGCGCGCATCCTACGATTGGTCCGTGCCTTCGGGGTTTCATCACGTCACGCTGAACGTCACGGACCTGCCGCGGGCCCGTGCCTTCTACGAGGGCGTGCTCGGGTTCGAGGTGGACCAGGACCTTCCCGGCTACAAGCTGCGCGTGCGGGTTGGTGAGTCCAGGGCCAGGCTCGTCCTGTGCCCGCCGCCCGGGGACGTCGACACCGACCGGTTCAGCGAGTACCGGATCGGCCTGGATCACATCTCGTTCGGAGCCAGCCGGGCCGACATCCAGCGCATCGCGGGCGCACTCGCCGCCGCCGGGCTGCGCGCGGACCTCAGCCACGACCCGCTCGGCACTGCCGTCCTGTGTTTCCGCGACCCGGACAACATCGCGCTGGAGTTCTTCGAGGAGGCCGCGGCGGGCGCGGCGCCTCCGGTCGACACCGAGCGCGCGCTCCGCCAGCTCGGACTCATCGAGGACACCGTCGCGATGGCGCACCGGCTCGCCGTGCCGATCTGGCTGCGCGGCGGCTGGGCGGCAGACTTCTTCGTCGGCTGGGTGACGCGCGATCACGTGAACGTCGACTGGCACGCCTGGATCGAGGACGCGCCCGCCATCACGGCGGCCCTTGAGGCGGACGGCTACCAGACGCTCGCCGGGCCGCCGCCGGATCAGCTCATCGTCGCGAAGGATGGCCTGGACGTGAGCTTCGCCTGGCTGGCCCGTGCGGACCAGGGGAGTGTCACCGCGGCTGGCGGCCAGCACGCGTTGCCTGCGTGGCCCGGCAGCATGCTCGACTGGCCGCCAGGGCACATCGGGCCAGTCCGGAGCCCGATCATCAGCCCGCACGCCCAGATCGAGTGCAAGGAAGCGCCGCCGGCTGGCAGTCCGCGGCGCGACAAGGACGCTGCCGACGTTGCCCTCCTGCGCGAGGCACTGCGGTCACGCGAGTCCTGAGGAACGCCACTTAGCTAACGCTCGGCGAGGAACGCGGCCATCGCGGCGGTGAGCTCAGGCGCGGCCATCGCACTCCCGTGATCGCCCGGCACGCGGACAAACCGAGCATCGTGCAGGAGCGCAGCCAGCTTGTCGGCATCAGAACGCTCATCCTGATCGCCGATCGCGACAAGCGTCGGGATCGTGATCTGGCGCAGGGCAGCCTCGGGCGTTGCGACGAGGGAGTCCATGACGTGCAACAGCGCCTGCGGGTCGGCGCCGAGCGCCGAGATCCAGTGCGCGAACCTCGCGTCGGGGGAGTCGGGTGCGATCGCGGTCCCGTCGATGAGCGCTGTGAGCATCCGGTGGTTCGGCCCGCCGCCCTGGGCACCGCTGACCTTTGCGAGTCCCTGCCCGGCGACAATAGCGCGGCCTGGCTTGGCGCCTCGCACGAGCATGCGCACCGCGATCCGCGCGCCGAGCGAGTAGCCACCAAGGTCGTACTGTCCGTGACTGAGCCCGAGATGGTCGACGAGTGCAAGTCCGTCGTCGGCCAGTACGTCCGGCGGATAGGCGGCAGGATCGTGCGGCTTCGCGCTGTGCCCGTGCCCGCGGAGGTCCGGAGCGATCACGCGGTATCCCTGCTCGGCGAGCGCTAGGGCCGGGCCGTGTTCCAGCGTGTGCGAGCCAGAACCAGTGAACCCGTGCAGCAGGATCAGCGGCCGGCCGGACCCGGTCTCACTGCATGCCAGTGCGACGCCATCGCGGCCGGCGAATCGATAACTGCTCATATCGTGGTCGATCCTAATGAGAGCTCTCGGCTCTGAGCCGTGACTGTGCCGACGGAGGCTGAGACCACATTTAACTCCTGTCACAGTTAACGGAGTGTCAACCTTCCGTTTGGCTTGCCGACCTTCAAGACCAGAAGCATTGCCTTGTTTGTCGGATGCCCTGGGAAGGACAGTAATGACGGAGATCATGGAGCGCTCCGGCATCTCGCGCCGGTCGTTCATCGGCGGTGTCGGGATCACTGCCGGCGGTCTTGTTGTGGCCAGCAGCCCGCTCTTGTGGCAGCAGGCCGCCAAGGCCGACACAGTCACAGCTGAGCAGGTTCACCTGACCTTCGGCCGCGAGCCGGCCCGTGAGGTCGCAGTGTCCTGGGTGACGCCGACTCCGGTGTCCAACCCGACCGTGCTGGTCGGCACCGCGGAGGGAGGCTTCGGCCGCAGGGTCATGGCCGAGACCCGCACGTACACCGACGCCAACAACGGCGTCCAGACGATTGCCCAGCACGCCCGCATCGAGGGCCTGCATCCCGACACCACGTACGTGTACCGGGTCGTCAGCGACGGCGAGACCCAGGTCTCCGGCGCGTTCCGCACCGCGCCCGAGGGCCGCGTGCCGTTCCGTTTCACGAGCGTCGGCGACATCGCCTGCGGCGACACCGCCTTTTCCAAGGCGTCGCTCAACGCCATAGCGACCGCCGCGACGGTCGAGCAGTTCGACCCGGTCGTGCATCTGGTCAACGGCGACTTGTCCTACGCCAACTCCAACCAGCTGTCGCAGCCGCAGGTCTGGGCCGAGTACTTCGACAACACGCAGATCTCGGCCGCGAACCGGCCCTGGATGCCAACGCTGGGCAACCATGAGAACGAGCCCGGCAACGGCCCGCAGGGTTACCTGGCCTACCAAACCCGCTTCGCCTTGCCGAGGAACCACTCCGGCGACTTCGAAGGTAACTGGTACAAGTTCCAGATCGGCTCGGTGCTGTTCGTCATGCTGGACAACAACGACGTCTGCTACCAGGTCGACACCGGCACCTACCTGAGCACCGGCGACAACCAGCTGCTGACCGGCTACTCCGGCGGCGAGCAGGAGAGGTGGCTGGAGAAGACGCTGCACGAGGCGTCGACCGACACCTCGATCGACTGGATCGTCGCGGTCATGCACCAGCCGGCCATGTCAACGTCTGACGCGGAGGGCGCCGACCTGGGCATCCGCCAGAGCTGGATGCCGCTGTTCTACAAGTACGGCGTCGACTTCGTGCTTGCTGGCCATGACCACGACTACGAGCGCAGCTACGTCGTGAAGGGCACCGACTCCGGCACCGTCCTGAGGCCCCACGTCGTCAGCACCGAGCTGAAGCACGTGAACTCCGACCTGGGCCTGGTTCACCTGGTGATCGGCACCGGGGGCACCCACGGCCACGACGACGTCTACATGACGGACACCACCGACGGCGAGCCGGAGGAGGGCATCAACGTATCCGGCACCGAGATCGTGACTGAGGACGCGCCGTGGTCGGCGGTCACCGACCCGAACACCGCGTACCCGTGGGGCATCGGCGTGTTCGACGTAGACCCTGGCGGCTTCCCCGGCGACAAGACCAGGATGAGGTTCACCTACTACCACACCTCGGCCTGGTCCGGATCGGGTCCGTACCCGACCCCGATCGAGTTCGATACGTTCACCGCTACCCGGACCCGCTCGGACGGCTTCGGCTTCCGCCGGCGCGGCGCCAAGTAGTCCTCGACCCCGCAGCCGTGCCGCTCGGTCAACCCTCGCGCGGAGGGCGTGACTAATGGGCCGGCGCGGGTCGCTGCTCTGGTGTTCGATTTTGACGGCTTGCTGATGGACACCGAGAGCGTCATGCTGGCGAGCTGGCAACATGAGTGGCGTCAGCACGCCTGGACCTGGATGTCACGACGTCATCGGAGTCAATCACGGTCCGCTCGTCGAATTCGCAGGAGGCGATCCCATTCCGGGAAGTGCCGGACGGCAGGTGCCCGATAGTCGCGACACGGCCAATATGGATGCTCTTTGAGCACTGTTGGCCGTGTCGCGACTATCGCCAGCCTGCTCCTCATGTGCCGACTGGTGACGCGCGCTTCGTGTCAGAGCCGGCGGTCCCGTCGTGCGTCGTTCCGGCCGTGGTCCCTTCCCGAGCCAGGAAGGCAGCCAGATACTGAATGGTGTGCCGCCGCTCTATTGACCCCGACGCATGTTCAGCCTGACCGCGCAGCCAAAGGCAATGCTTGCCAGGTCACCGATGAGAGGAAGGGGTAGTTGACCCGGACTGCCGAGCGCGCCGAACGCGAGGCACAAGACGTCGCGCTGGCCGACGGGCGGCACCTCCGGGTGGATGGCACCTTCAACTTGCGGGACGTCGGCGGCTATCCGACGCATGCGGGCGGCAGCGTGGCCTGGCGAACCCTGTTCCGGTCCGACAGCTTGCACAGGCTCGACAGCCATAGCGTCGCGGGGCTGGCCGGGCTTGACTTGCGCACGATCGTGGACCTGCGCGCAGACATCGAGGTGGAGCAGAGGCCGGGTGCGGTAGCGGGGCTGTCAGCCCGGATCGTGCGCGCCCCGATTGTCCGCGACCCGACCGTGCTGCCCCCGCTGGCCGACCTGGGTGCGGAGTACCGCTACATGATCGACGAGTGCGGCGACTCGATCGGCGCGGCGGTCAGGGCACTGTGCGCGCCTGGCGCGCTTCCTGCGCTGGTCCACTGCGCTGCGGGCCAGGACCGGACCGGCATCGTGATCGCGCTGGTGCTGGCCGTGCTGGGCGTTCCCGACGAGATCATTGGGGCGGACTACTCGCTCAGCGTGGTGTACCTCGACTCCGACAGCGCTGCGATGATCGGCAGGCTGAAGGCCACCGGTCTAGGCGACAGCGTGACCGCTGAATCGCTCTCTAGCCTTGCTGGGCCGATCCTGAGCGTGCTGGCCTGGGCAAGGGCTTCAGGCGGCGGATCGGTACCCGGGTACCTCACGGCACACGGGGTGGGTACGCCCGACCTCCTAGCACTGCGGTCCGCGCTAGTGCGCTAGCTGATGCCGAAACCCTGTCAGTGAGACGTGGACCAGCTTCGGTGAGACGGGTGTCCCGTCTCAATAAACGGGGGAGTCCTGCCAGTCCTCGAGCCGACCGTCAAACGGCAGTCGCGGGGAGGACCATGCGCTGACGCTCGTCAACGCGAGGAACGCGCCGTCGACGAGCGGGCATCCGGGCACCCTGGAACGGGATTCTGCGGATCTCGGTTCCTGCCTGTCAGCCGGCCCGGAGAACGAAGTTCTGCCAGAGCAGCCCGGAACATGGCACGATCAGCAGTCACAACTCGCTCAGGCGCTATCGCGGGAAGTTGGCCAGTTCGGCGACAGCCTCGCCGAGAGCGTCGGGGATGCCCTGGCGGAGCAGTCGCCCGAACGCCTTTTCTCCCGAGGCGGCGCGGTCGCGGATGCCGTCGGCGTGGGCCTTGACGCGCGCCTCGACCACATCGAGGAACTCTCCGGCCGTTGCTGACCAGCCATAGGTGCGGAGGAACCGGTCGAGCCGACCAGGCCTGGCCGCGAAGTCGGTGAACCCCTCGGCGGCGACCCAGTGCCGGGTGTGCAGCGGAACCCAACTGAAGGCGGCGAGGGCCAGGTCCCACGCCGGCGTGGCGGGCCCGGCGAAGTCCCAGTCGAAGAACCCGGTGAGCTTGCCCTCGTGCCAGGCGGCATTGTAGGACGCGGCATCGTTGTGGGCGATGATCAGCTCCGGTGACCAGGTGCCGCCGCCGCGCCAGACGGCGCCGGGCGGCGGGACGAAGTCGGCGACGGCCTGGTGGTAGGCGCGCATCCAGCAGGCGACCTGGTCAAGGGTGTCCTCGGCGTGAACCCAGGCAGGCCGGGGCCTGCGGCTTCCGGTGGTCTCGCCCTCCAGGAAGGTGAGAACCTCCCGGCCCTGCTCATCAAACCCGAGAGGCCGCGGGGCGCCCGTGAACCCCTTGTCCGCCAGGTGGGCGAGCAGCGCGTGCACAGCCGGCGTCCAGGGACCGGCCGCACGGCGAACCGTGTCGCCTGCCCGCACAGCCCCGCCGACATTCCCGCCCTCAAGCCGCTCCTCGGCGACGA
>DATHPF010000046.1:0-2435 GCA_035484155.1 Streptosporangiaceae bacterium | reverse complement strand
TACGCGACGTTCGCAGTGCTGCGCCTGGTCCGTCTGATCGAGGAGGCCGGGCTGCCGGCCGGCGTGCTGAACGTGGTGACCGGACCTGGCGACCCGACCGGAGATGCGCTGATCAACCACCCGATGGTGGACAAGATCTCCTTTACCGGCAGCCGGGTCGTCGGCCGCAAGATCATCGAAGCGTCGGCGAGCACGTTCAAGCGGGTCAGCCTGGAGCTCGGCGGCAAGAGCCCCGCACTGGTATTCGCCGACGGGGACGCTGGCACGGCTGCCGCGCTGACCATGGGCACCGTCACGCTCGGCCTGTCCGGCCAGGTCTGCCTGGCTCAGACGCGGGCCCTGGTGCACCGCGACAAGGTCGATGAGTTCCTCGGCATGTCCGAGATGATCGCCGGGATGGTCACCTACGGCAACCCGTTCGACCCGGCGGTAACCTCGTCGCCGCTGATCAACCCGCGTCAGCTCGACCGCGTCATCGGGCTCATCGCCAAAGGCCAGGAGGAAGGCGCCCGGCTGGTCTGCGGCGGCGTCCGCGGAGACGGCGATCTGGCGGCGGGCAACTTCGTGACACCGACGCTGTTCACGGACGTCAACAACGACATGACCATCGCCCGCGAGGAAATCTTCGGCCCGGTGCTGTCGGTCATCCCGTTCGAGGACGAGGACGCGGCCCTCGCGATCGCCAACACCACCGAGTACGGGCTGGCAGCGACCGTGTGGACATCGGACATCAAGCGCGCGCTGCGGGTGACTAAGGCGCTGCGGGCGGGCACGGTCGGCATCAACGGGTACGGGCTGGAGCCGAACGCACCCTTCGGCGGCTATCAGCAGTCCGGCCTGGGCCGCGAGGGCGGCCGGACCGCGATCGAGGCGTACACCGAGCTCAAGACGGTGATGATCCCGACAACCGAGGAAATGATCTAGCGGCTGACGCCCGCAAAGCGAGCGCGACTGGCTCAGCCCAGCTCCGGTGGCAGGCCGAGGGCGGGAAACAACGCGGGGCCGAACGTCGTGATCTCCGCGATAACCCCGCCGTCAATCCGCAGCACGTCCAGCTTGAACGGGCGGAATAGCGTGTCGCCAGGCCGCCGCAGGTAGCTCCCGGCGGCTGGCATCCTGTTGGCCGCGGCCGGCAGCAGCCGCCAGTCGCCGTCCCGGCCGGGCCCGAAGGCTCGCTCGAGCAGCGGCTTCATGCCAGCCAGCCCTTCGAAGATCTGGGGATACGGCGGCATCGTGACGCGGATGTCCGCGGCCGAGATGCGGACGATCGCCGCTGGGTCATACCGCTCGTGCGCCTCGATGAACTGCGCCAGAAGCGCGCGCTCGCCAGCGCTTGGCTGCCTCGCCGGCCAGTCAGCGCGCCGCGCCGGCAAGTGCGACCGCAGCTGCGACCGAGCGCGCTGCACTGCGCTATTGGCCGCTGCGACGCTGATGCCGAGCAGGTCGGCGGCGTCAGCCGCGGGCAAGCCGAGCACGTCGCGAATGAGCAGCGCGGCACGCTGCCGGGGCGGCAGCACCTGCAGGGCAGCCAGGAACGCCAGCTCGATCGTCTCCCGCCCGATGACGACGTCTGCTGGCCCGTCACCAGCGACCTCGTCCAGCAGCGGATCGGGGTAGGGCTGCAGCCACGGCACGTCGGCGTAGGTCGTCATCGACGCCGCCTGCCGTGACCGCTGCCGCAGCATGTCCAGGCATACGTTCGTGGCGATGCGGTAGAGCCACGCGCGGTATTCCGGCCCGTGACTGAGCCCGTCGCGGCCGCGCCAGGCCCGCAGCACCGTTTCCTGGACCGCGTCCTCGGCGTCGTCGAAAGAGGCGAGCATCCGGTAGCAGTGCACGTGCAACTCCCGCCGGTGCAGCGCAGCCAGCGCGTCAAACGCCGCTCGGTCACCGCCGGCTGCGGCTTCCGCCAAGGATGCCGCTTCCGCCAAGGATGCCGCTTGCGCGAGGGACGCGCCGCGACCGTCGGCCGCCATCAGTGCGCCGCTTCGCCCGACTTGACCTCCTGCACCAGGAAGCCGTTGCCGTCCGGGTCGCTGAACGACACGAACGAGTTGTAGCTGGCCCGCTGCGGATCGGGACCTGGCGTCTGCCCTCGCGGCCCGAAGTGGAACACCTCGCTAACCTCGACGCCACGGCCAGCGAGCTCCGCTCTGGCGGCGTCGATGTCGGTCACGATCAGGTGCAGGCCCTGAAGCGAGCCCGCGGCCTCCGGATTGCGCATCAGCGTCACCGAGCACGCCGAGCCCGGCGGCGTGAGCTGGACAATCCTGAAGTCCTCACCGGCCCGATGATCGACATCGAGCCGAAAGCCAGCCTGATCGAGATAGAAAGCCTTGGCCCGGTCCACGTCAGTGACCGGGATGATGACGAGCTCAAGCTTGAAGTCCATGGCAACAGCCTCCCTGACAGTCAGTTGACCCGTGCTGCCAACT
>DATHPF010000045.1:0-2608 GCA_035484155.1 Streptosporangiaceae bacterium | reverse complement strand
CCTCCTCGACCGGCGCAGCTGGTACCTGCCCGGCTGGCTCCAGTGGCTGCCCCACCTCGACATCGAGGCACCCGACCCCCGGTCCGCCCTCGGTCCCTGACCTCAAGGACAGATGCCTGCAGTCACATTCTGCCGGCCGCTGCCGCCGACTGACACAGAAAGAAGCACCGCAATGTCACAGCAGATCGTCAAGGACCACAACATCGAGGCGCTCAAGGTGGCGGCCGGCTGGCCTGGCGCGGACCGGGCCACGCTGGTCACGCTGGCTACGGTGCTCGCCGCGACCGGGGCCGACCACGATGGACTTAGCTATTTCGAGGCCCTCGCGGCCAGCCAGCCAGACCAGGTGCTGCCACGGGCCCTGGCCGGGTACTTCCAAGTCCGCGCCGGCGAGGACATCCCAGCTGGCCTGGCCAAGCTGGACGACGCCGCCAGCAAGGATCTCGGACCGGCGCAGTACTATCGCGGCCTCGCCCTCGCGGCGCTGCCGGCCGAGGCCGGGCGCGCCGAGCAGGCCGTGGCCGACCTGGAGTTCGTGCTCGCCGTCCGCGACCAGTTTCCGAGCATGATGATCCGCGCGGTCTACCACGGGCTGGCCGCGGCCTACGCCGTCATGGGCCAGGACGACCTGGCCGCCAAGGCCGCCGCGGATTCCGGCCTGTCGTCGGCCCCGGCCGAGGCGAGGCTGCAGTTCGCCGGCGGCTGGGCGAACGCGGCCGACGGTTTCCGTTTCGGCTCGCCCCGGGTCGCCGACGTGGCGCCCGGCGTCCGGGTGGCGCAGGGCCACGATTTCGCCGACTTCGGCTTCGTCAGCACCGACAGCGGCGTGGTCGCGATCGACGCGGGATCGGCTGCGCACCGCGTCCACGCCGCGCTAGCCGACGCCGGCCTGTCCGCTGGCGATGTCAGCCACGTGATCCTGACCCACGCGCACTTCGACCACGCCGGCGGCATCGGTGCGCTCACGGGCCCGGGCACACAGGTGATCGCCCAGGCTGGCTTCCCGTCCGAACTGCAGCGACAGCACGCGCACGTGTTCCCGTTCCGCTACTTCACCGGAAGCGGAGCCGGATTCGGCAGCGACGACACGGACGCCATGCCCGCGAAGATAACGGTGGACCAGCTGATCGCCGGCGAAACCAAGGTGTCAATCGGCGGAACCGACTTTGTCCTGTATCCCACGACCGGCGGTGAGACCAGTGACGCCCTCATGGTGTACCTGCCAGCCAGCGGCGTGCTGTTCACCGGCGACGTGATGATGCCCTACCTGGGCGCGCCCTTCTTCGCCGAGGGGTCACCAGAAGGAATGCTCGACGCGTTGCGGCTCATCGCCGAGCTCCACCCGCGCATCCTGGTCCACGGCCACACGCTGCTGACCGAGCTGTTCACCGCGGACGCTGTCCCCGGCCTGGAGGCCGCGCTTACCGAGTTGCGGGAGCAGTCGCTCGCGGGCATCGGCCGCGGAGTGACCCTGCCCGGGCTGCTGAAGGCCAGCGTCCTGCCGGAAATACTGCGCCAGCACCCCGCGGCCGTGGGTCCGTACCTGGTCATCCGTGATCACTTCGTGCAGCGGCTCTACCATCAGCACTCCGGGTACTGGCAGCCAGACGGGCAGGGACTGGAGCCCGTCGACGCACCCGACCGGGCGGCGGCGCTTGACCTGCTGGCCGGCGGCAGTCCGGAGCGGTTTGCCTCGGCGGCGCGGAGCCTGCTGGCCCGGCGCGACCCCGCGCTCGCGCTGGAGATCATCACCGCCGGACTGGCCAGCCATCCCGACGCCAGCGAGCTGGCGCAGCTGCGGCAGCAGGCCCTCTACCGGCTGATGGAGCGGCACCAGCTGCAGGACCCGTTTCGCTTCCTCATCTACGCCGAGCTGGCGGGAGCCGAAATCGGCCCAGTCGCTGCAGCCTGACAGCGAAACCGGCCTGTTCGATCTCGCCGGCCAGGCCGTACGAGCGACGGATTGCAGGGCTACCATCGGGCCATGGCGCCTCGCCTGGCGGACGACGAGCTCACTGCTTTCCTGGATGACTTCAATGCGCGGCAGATCCCCTCCGCGGCCGAAACCGGAGCGGCGGCGCTGCGGGCGGCGGCCGCAGAGCGGGCAGCGGCTAGAGCCAAGGGGCCTGAGCTGAGCGCCGTGCGTGACCTCCATGTACCGCCTGACAGCCGTGCGGCTCGCCTGTACCGGCCCACAGCCCAGGCCACTGCGCTCGTCCTCTACCTGCACGGCGGCGGCTTTGTGTTCGGAGACCTGGAGACCCACGACCGCGCCTGCCGGCGCCTCGCCGATCGCTCCGGCGTGCCGGTGCTCGCCTTGGACTACCGCCGGGCACCTGAGCATCCTTGGCCTGCGGCAGTCGACGACGCCGTCGCAGCACTGCGGTGGATCGCGTCGCAGCCACCGGAGCTGCAGATAGCACCTGCGGCGGTGGCAATCGCAGGCGACAGTGCCGGCGGCACGATCGCCGCCCTGGCCTGCCTGCGCCTGCGCGATGAAGCACCCGAAATGCTGCCCCGCGTGCAGCTGCTGATCTACGCGAACACCGATCTCAGCAATTCGGGTGCCTCGATGCGCGAGAAGGGTCACGGCTTCGGACTGGACGTT
>DATHPF010000044.1:0-1830 GCA_035484155.1 Streptosporangiaceae bacterium | reverse complement strand
TCCGCAGTCAGCCGGGCCGGAGACCACCGTCGAGGACGCGGCCCAGATGATGCTGCTGAACGGCTTCCGGCATCTGCCCATCATGGAAGGACGGACCGTACGCGGCGTGGTCAGCCTGCGCGACCTGTTCGCCGCGCGGATTAGCCGGCCGCCTCAGCAACGCGGCGTGGCCAGCTGACGCCACACCAGCTCAGCCCCGCTGTTACTGCGGGATGAATCCCGGGTTTCACTGTCCTAGAGCGTAGTGAAACCCGGGTTTCATGTCGTGGTGGTCGCCGCCGCGCAGCTCCTGGATTCGGTCTAGGGTGGTTCGCTGTCGGAGTCGACGCGCAAGGGGATGCCGCTGTGTTGCTGGAGAACAAGAACGCGATTGTCTACGGGGCCGCGGGAGCGATCGGCGGTGCGGTGGCTCGGGCATTCGCCCGGGACGGCGCGCGCGTATTCCTGGCCGGGCGCACCCTGGCCACGCTGGAACAAGTGGCCGCCGACATCCGTGCGGACGGCGGGACGGCCGAGGCCGCACAGGTTGACGCGATGGACAAGGCCGCCGTCGACGCGCACGCCGATCGCGTGGTGGCGGCGGTCGGCAGCATCGATGTGTCCTTCAACGCGGTGGCGGTCCCCGCCGTGCAGGGCGTTGCGTTGACCGAGATGTCCGTCGAGGACTTCCTGGCTCCGATCACGGGGCTGTGCCGTACCAACTTCTTGACCGCGACCGCCGCCGCTCGGCACATGGCCGCGCAGGGGGCCGGCGTGATCGTGACGCTGAGCGCTTCGTCAGCCAAGGAGACCCGGCACGAGATGGGCGGGTTCAGCCTGGCGAACGCGGCGGTCGAGGCGCTCACCCGGACCCTGGCCGGCGAGTTCGGCCGCCGCGGTGTGCGCGTGGTGGGCCTGCGCTCGAACTTCACCCCCGAGACCTATCCCGGCGTCACGGACGAGCTACTGGTCCCGCTGCTGAGGGACACGCTGCTTGGCCGGCTGCCCCGGCTGGCCGATCTCGCCGGGACCGCGGTGTACCTGGCCTCGGACGGGGCAGGCGCGATGAGCGGCGCGATGGTGAATCTCACCTGCGGGGCCATCATCGACTGACCCGGTTGGCTGGAGCCGGCGTTGGTTGAACGGTGTTATGCAATCTACGCTTATCGCATGACGATTCCGACGGAACCGATCGGCAGCATCCCGCGCCCGACTGACCTGCTAGCCGCGATGGCCGGTCACGAACGAGGCGAGGTCAGCGACACCGGCCTTGCCGCCGCGCAGGACGAGGCCGTCCGCGATACCATCCGGCGCCTCGAAGAAACCGGGTCGGCGGTTGTCACCGACGGGGAGCAGTCCAAGCCTAGCTTCGTTACCTACCCGATCGCCGGGCTCGGCGACCTGGCTCCCGGCGGAATCGTCATCCCCTTTGCCGACGGCCACCAGCGCCAGTTGCCTGTCCTGACCGCAGGCCCCTTCCGCTATCAGGTCCACGCCGATACCTATCTGCGGGCCGCCCTCGGGCATACGAAGGCAGCGGTCAAACAGGCGGTCATCGCTCCGTCCGCGCTGAGCCTGCTCTATCCGCCCGCGGACCTTGACCGCTACCCGCGCCAGGCGTTCCTGCGCGACCTCATCAACGAAGCAGAAACCGACATCCGGAACACGCTGGAGGCTGGCGCGCACGTCGTCCAGCTCGACTTCACCGAGGGACGGCTCTCCCTCAAGCTCGACCCCAGCGGAGGCGTCCTGGACAACCTCATCGCCCTCAATAACCAGGTTCTCGAGCGTTTCAGCGACAGCGAGCGAAGCCGCATCGGAGTGCACACCTGCCCGGGCGGCGATCAGGAT
>DATHPF010000043.1:0-7405 GCA_035484155.1 Streptosporangiaceae bacterium | reverse complement strand
CGGCTGGGAGCGTCTCCAGTTCGGCGGCGTGCACGACGACCGGGCGGGCGGCGCCTGGTCGGACTGTGCCGCTGATCGCGCCGAGGAAGCCGGCCATGTCGAAGCCTGCACCAGACAGTCCCATCAGAACGTCTCCGTCCTTCCTCCGTCGGCCGTCAGCACGATCCCGTTGATGTAGCCGGCCTCGGCAGACACCAGGAACGCGACGGCGGCAGCGATCTCGTCCGGGGTGCCTGGCCGGCCCGCCGGAATCTCCGCCGTGTCCGCCGCGTCTAGCTCGCCGTATGGGCGCCCGGTCTGAGCGGCCCGGGCGCCCAGTACCTCCCGGCGGCGCTGGGTGTCTGTGGCGCCAGGGGCGACGCAGTTGACGGTGACGCCGGCCGCGGCGTACTCCCGCGACAGCAGCTTCGCGGCGGCGATGACTGCCGACCGCAGCACGACCGAGATGGCCAGATCCGGCTGGGGCTGGCGGACCGCGGCCGAGGTCACGAAGACCAGCCGGCCGAAGCCGCGGGACGCCATGCTCGGCAGCGTCAGGCGAGCCAGCCGCAGCGGCCCGAGCAGCAGCAGCTCGGCGGCGGCCAGCCAGGCGTCGTCGGCGATATCGAGGATCCGGCCGGGCGGCGGACCGCCGGCGTTGAGCACCAGCACGTCCGGAGGGCCGCACCGGGCAGTCAGCGCGTCCATTGCTGCCGCCGCCGCGCCCGGCTCAGCGACATCGCTGACCAGCGTGCCGACCGCGGTACCCGCCGCCTGCTGCAGCCGCGCCGCCGCCGCCTCGAGCGGCTCGGCGCGCCGCCCCGTAATCACCACGCGGTGCGTGGCCGCGAGGCGCGCGGCGATCGCGTAGCCGATTCCGGCGCTGCCTCCGCCGATGAGTGCCGTCCGTGCGGTGATGGTGTCCTCCCGGGGCCTGGTGCGCGCTACCGTCTCGGGTTAGCCTGACCGGCATGACCGTGCGAAGCCAACGGTGAGTCCCACTCAGCGGGACAACGTGCTGCCCGAAGGCGGGCTCGACCGGGCGGCGGCAATCCTCGGCGCGTTCGACGCGACCCACCGCGAGCTCACGCTTGCCGCCCTGGTTGCCCGGTGCGGGCTGCCTCGCTCGACGACGCACCGGACCGCGGAGCGGATGATCCGGCTTGGCTGGCTGGAAAAGCCGAATGACCGCTATCGCATCGGGAACCGCCTGTTCGAGGTCGCCAGCCTGGCGCCGATCCGGCTGGAGTTGCGCGAGGCGGCGCTTCCGTTCCTGCAGGACCTGCATCAGGCCACGAAGATCACCGTGCAGCTTGGCGTGCTGGACGGGACGCAGATCCTGGTCGTGGAGAAGATCACGGGCCACAGGGCCATGCCGATGCTGTCGCAAGTCGGAGGGATGATCCCGGCGTACTGCTCGGGGCTGGGCCGGGCGATCCTCGCCTACTCACAGCCAGCGATCATCGAGGCCGCGCTAGCCGGCCCGCTGGCCGCCCGCACCCCGCGCACGCTGACCAGCAGGATCGCGATCCTTCGGGAGCTGACGGCGGTGCCCGAGCGAGGCTGGGCGATCGATCGTGAGGAAGGCAACATCGGCGTCAGCTGCGTCGCCGCGCCTATCTTCGGCCCGCTGGGCGACGTCGTCGCGGCGCTATCGCTAACCGGCCCGAGCCAGCTGGTGCGGGCCGACCGCATCGGCCCCGCGGTACGCCTGGCGGCCGCCGCAGTGTCCCGCGCGTACAGCCGCCCCCGAGTACAGTCCCGCTGAGTGAGACAGATCGTTGCTGCACCGACTGCGCCGCCGCACGCTGTGACATTAACCACCCGGAACATGCGGGGCGACCCAGGTCTGCAACACAAGGAGGCGGCCATGACTCTTGGCGGCGGATACATGCTCCCCTCACGGGAGGGGCACCAGATCGCGGCCATCGGCCTCGGCATCACGATGAAGACAAACGGCAAGTCCACGCACGACGCGTACTCACTGTTCGAGTACTCCATCCCACCGCGCACCGATGGTCCCCCGGCTCACATCCATACGCGTGAGGACGAGTCGTTCATCTGCCTGGCCGGCAAGCTCGACGTCTCCCTGGGCGGCGAGGACTTCACGCTCGGCGCTGGCGACTACTTGTACCTGCCTAGGGACGTCGTGCACACCTTCCGCAACACCTACGACGAGGAGTCGCGGGTCATCTCGGTCGTGTCCCCGGCCGGCCTGGAAGGCTACTACCAGGCGCTGGCCGACATGCCGCCTGGCCCCAAGGACATCGGCAAGATAAAGCAGATCATGGCCGATTTCGGCATTGTCCTGCAGCTGCCGCGCGAGGTGAGCTGACCGTGCGCGTCGGGATCGTCGGCGCCGGCGTCGCCGGGCTGACCACGGCGAAGGTGCTCAAGGAAGCCGGGCACGAGGTCGTCGTCTACGACAAGGCACCTGACGTGGGCGGAGTGTGGAGCCGAAGCCGCCGGTACCCAGGCCTGACCACGCAGAGCCCGAAGGCGCAATACTCTCTGTCCGATTTTCCCATGCCCCGCGACTATCCCGAATGGCCGACTGGTGCGCAGGTCCAGGCCTACCTTGCGGCATACGCCGGCCACTTCGGTCTCGACCCGGCGCTGCGCCTGTCCACCGCGGTAACGTCCGCCATCCCGGCACCGGGCGGAGGCTGGACCATCACGGCTGCTGGCGCGGACGAACATGTCGACAGGCTCGTGGTGGCCAACGGGGTATTCTGCGAGCCGGCTTTGCCGCGGTATCCAGGCGAGCCCGAGTTCACCGCGGCTGGCGGCGCAATATTGCCCGGCACCGAGCTGCACGACGTAGAGCGGGCGCAGGGCAAGCACGTGCTGATCGTCGGCTACGGCAAATCGGCCTGCGACATCACCGTGCCCATTAGCGAGGTCGCCGCGAGCACCGACGTGATCGCCCGGCACTTGCTGTGGAAGGTACCGCGCCGTATCGGTGGTGTCCTCAACTTCAAGATGCTGCTGCTCACCCGCATGGGCGAGGCTCTTTTCAAGTACCTGCGCCCGCGCGGTGTGGAGAAGTTCCTGCACGGCCCGGGTAACAACGTGCGCGGCCGGATGATCAACTCGATCGGGTCGGCATCGGTCCGCCAGTTCGGGCTCAAGCGGTCCGGCCTGGTGCCGCCCGGGCAGATGGAAGACATCGTGCGTGGGGCCATCGGCCTGGCCACCGAGGGATTCTTCGAGGGCGTGGCTGCCGGCAGCATCGTCGTCCGCGCGAACCGGACCATCACCCGGTTGCTGGCCGACGGCGGGCAGCCCACGGCCGAACTCGATGACGGCACCCGCCTGCGGGCCGACCTCGTCGTCTGCGCCGTCGGGTTCACCCAGGGCGTGCCGTTCCTCCCGGTTGACGTCGCAGCGCAGGTGCTCGACGAGCGCGGCAATTTCATGCTCTACCGGCAGATCCGGCCTGTCGCCACGCCTGACCTGTACTTCAACGGGTACAACTCCTCGTTCTTCAGCCCGCTGAACGCCGAAATGGCCGCGCTATGGATCGCCGCGGATCTGGCGGGCGCGGTGACACTGCCCGGGTCGGCGCAGATGCGGCAGCAGGTCGTCGAGCAGCTCGCGTTCATGGACGCGGCCACTGACACCCATCACTGCCGCGGCGGGAAGATCATCCCGTTCTCGCTGCACAACGTGGATGAGGTGCTCGGCGATCTGCACGTCAACATCAGCTCCGCCGTGCGCGCGCGGCACTGGCTTATGCCGGTCGACCCGGCCGCATACCGCCGGATCACCCGAGCGGTCCTCAAACAGCTCAGTGTGACCTCTGCTGCGCCGGGGCTGGCCTCCGAGCCGGAGGTCAGCCAACCTTCTCAGCCGACAGCCAGCCCATCCGGCGTGGCCGCCGGCTAGCGGCTTGGAGCTGAGCGAGCGTTCGGCGAGCTGCTCGCGGTGGTGTACCGGGTCGCCGAGCAACAGCTGGCGGCCCGAGCCCGCACGAGTTAAGCCGGCGCCTTAGAACGGTGTGAGGTCGAGGTCGGACCCGGCCCGGTGGGGCGCGATTATCCGGCCATCGGGCAGTAGGTCGCCGGTGTCCTCGAACACGACGACGCCGTTGCAGAGCAGGCTCCATCCCTGCTCCGGATGGGCGGCCACTACGCGGGCGGCCTCACAATCCGGCGCCTCCGCCGGTGGGCAAGGCGGCTGATGCTGACAGCTCACGATCGCTCCCAGGGGTGCGCGGCCGGGCGACCCCTAGAACTAGCTTGCCCCTCGGAGTGACGCTGGGGAAAGCACGCAACTGCAATGCATGCGCGATCCTTGCGGAATGCCAACGTCCCGCATGCGCGACGGCTGATCGCGGACCCGTCGGCTGCGCCGAACGCGGCCGGGTTCGAGGCCGGCGTTGACAATAAGTCAGTGCAGACGCGAAAGTTGCGGCTAGATCCGAACGGAGGGCAGGTGCGAGCTGGCTGCTGGATGTCGCCGGCCGACCGAGATCGGCGCAACAGTGCGGGGGACTTGACCAGATGCGACTGCTGATGATCGGCGCCCCAGGCGCAGGCAAGGGAACGCAGGCCGAGCGACTCGCCGCCCGATTCGGCATCGCGCACATATCCAGCGGTGACCTGCTGCGCCAGCACGTCCGGGACCAGACGCCGCTCGGCCGCACAGTCAAGTCCTATCTCGACCGGGGTGACTTGGTCCCCGACGGCCTGGTCATGACCATGCTGCGTGCGCCTGTACTGGCAGCGACACGCGGCTACGTGCTTGACGGCTTCCCGCGGACTATCGAGCAAGCGCAGGAATCGTATGCGGTGGTCCGGACACTCGGCGCCGAGGTTCAGGCCGCGATCCACCTCGAGGTCCCCCGCGAAGAACTGATCCGTCGGCTCAATGCCCGCGGCCGGGGGGCAGAAGACGCGCAGGCTGTCGTTGAGCACCGCCTGGATGTCTACCTGGAACGAACTGTCCCGCTGCTCCATTACTACGCTGGCCGTGAGTGGATGTTCACGGTTGATGGCGCCCGGCCGCCGGACGTCGTCCACGAGGACATCGCAGGGCGCATCCAGAAGCTGGCCGCCCTCATCACCGGACCGACCTGATACCTGGACCGACCTGATGAGGCGCCCGACTCGATGTCATACCGCTTGTGCGTCTATCAACGGCTCGGCGGTTGCCGGCTCGCCATGGACGTCCTCGTGTCCCGGCTGGCCAGTCGCCGGTGACCTGCTATCTGCGCGCCTGAGCCCGGGCACGTAGCGCCACCCGATCCACGCTAGCGCCCCGCCGGGAATCGGCGTCAGGTACGTGAGAGCCCGGTATAGCAGGACGGCCGCTGTCACCTGGACCGCGACCTTGTGGTCGGCGCCGGCGGCCAGGATGCCGACGAGGCCGAGCTCGGTAATGCCGACACCGCCCGGTGTCACGGGCAGCACGGTGAGCAGGCGGACGAATGCGAACGCCGCCAGTGTGGTCTGCCAGGGCACCTGAGACTGCGACAGGCCCACGCCGCGGACGCTCGCCAGCAGGACTAGCCACAGTGTGAGGGAGCCGAAGGCCGTGGCGGCGGTGATCCGCCAGCCGCGCGCGGCGAGGAGCCCAGCGGCCCGTTCACGGAATCCTTGCAGCGCCCCGCTAGCCGACGGCGGCTGCCTGCGCGCGAGCCTGCAGGTGAGAGTCAGAGCGGGCCGAAGCGCCGCATCAGCCCGGAGCGCGAATTTTTCGCTCCGCAACAGAAGGCCGAAACCAGCGGCCACGACCATGAGCAAGGCCAGGCCCGCCACGGCGCCGGCTAGCAGGCCGGCCTGCGGTCTGCCCACCGTCATGATGAGCAGCAGGGCGACGACCGGCAGGCCTAGCCGGGCGAGGACATTCCAGATACCAGAGACCAGGGTGTAGAGCACGTATTCGGCTCCGCTGATGCCCCAGCCCGAAAGCATCGTCCAGCTGACACCCATGGCGAGGGCCCCGCCAGCCGGAAGCGTGTTTGCCACCGCGGTGGAGGCAAGATTGACCATCGCAGCTTCGCGCAGCCGTATCGACGGCAGGATCGAGCAGATCACGAGCCAGCCTCCGGGCAGGCTGGCCACTCCCGCGATGACGACCAGCAGCAACTGCGGCCCTGTCATCAGCTCGACGCTGGCCCATACGCTCCGGTAGGACGCGATATGCGGGAGCGCGAAGCCGAAGATGCCGGCGACCAGGGCAGCGGATGCCGTGGTGCCGGCTATCTTGCGCCAGCGTCCGAACCGGCCCGCGGCGGCCGCTGGCCGACTCCGCTGCGAAACGCCGCTGCCGTTGCCGGGCTGCACGGCTGACGTCCGGCCGGCTAGTGCCCCGTCGGCAACGCCGACGATGGGGAAAGGCTCCCGGCGCTGCCCCTGCGGGCGCCCGCTCACGATGGAGGCGACGATAGACGGCCGGCGGGTCGTCCCCGGCCTGCTCGCAGCATGGTCCCGTGGCCAGCTGCCCACCACAATGCCCAGGTGGCAGCTATGCGGGCGGAGTCAACATCGCTCATCGGTGGCCTCGCGATCTGGGAGATGCAGCGAGGCGGATCTCAAAACAGGCGCGTGGTCTGGACCAAGTCCCGAACTCGTTCAGGCTGCCGAAGCGAATGAAGTAGCTCCAGCGTACGCGGCCTTCGGCAGTGCGTCCGCTGCCACAAGAGCAGCGGGTGGCCGCAGCGGGGTCGCACCGAACGGCAGTCGCGGCCGAGCGCGCCTTCAGTCCGGCAGCCTGCCGTCAGCGGAGTCGTAACAACCAGCGTCAGTGAGAGTGGGGTTGCCGGCGGAATCGTAGCCGTAAACAAAGGCGCCACTGACGTTCTGGGCGTGGGCTGTGAAATCAACGGCGTCGGTGTCGGCGGCCAGCGATTTGCGCGCTGGCGTCGGGGGTGATGCCGCTGCAGTGCGCGACGACGACCGGTCAGCAGAATGAGACGTCACCCATGGCTCCTTCGGGCGGCAGGCACAGCGGGTGCAGCTGCCAGGGTCCAGAGCAACGGCGCTGACATTACACGTCTTTGCACTCGCAAATAGCAGAACATCGGGCCGGTGAATGCTTATTTGCGCGCGGTATTAACGGCGCGTAGCCTAAAGGTGTTGCTCCGGACCCCGGTAGCCGCGTTCCGTCATTTTCGCGGACGCGCGTAGTAGGGTCGCGGAGCGTTTTTCGTGCGACGACAGGTGCCCGCAAGAGGCGCCGCAACCCCCAGGCGGGCATGAGCCGCGACAGCGGGATTCTCCTTCGGCCGTGATCTGCCCGCAACGATTGCCTGAACGCGTAGCTCACCTCGTCCGTTGCTTAGGAGTCAGTTATGAGCATCATCGCCTGGATCGTCCTGGGCCTGGTAGCGGGCCTGATCGCCAACATGCTGATCCCTGGCAAGAGGCAGCAAGGCCTCATCCTGACCTGTGCGATCGGCATCGTCGGGGCTCTGCTCGGC
>DATHPF010000042.1:0-4464 GCA_035484155.1 Streptosporangiaceae bacterium | reverse complement strand
TGCCGTCCTGCGGCTCGCCGGGCTGCAAGGCGCCGACCCCGACGGCATGCCGTGGGTCAACAGGCTCGTCGATGCGGTACGGGAGACCATCGGCCTGGAGCACGGCGTCGCGCTCCCGGCCTTCGACGCGCTGCTGACCGGCGGCTACGACGACCTGGGCGCGCTCGCCGAGGCGGCGGCCGGCGGCGAAGCGGCCTTCCGCATCCCGGCCGGCCCGGACGCCGCCGCCGCGCGCGCCGCCGCCCGCGCTGCCCTCGCCACGGGCATCGGCAGGATCGACGCAAACCGCATACAGCGCCAGCGGATGATCGCGGAGACCTCAGAGCCGCGCAAGCCGTGGATCTACCTGATCGTCGCTACCGGCGACATCTACGAGGACATCCCGCAGGCGCAGGCCGCGGCCCGTGAGGGCGCGGACATCATCGCCGTCATCCGCTCGACCGGCCAGTCGCTGCTGGACTACGTGCCCGAGGGCGCAACTCGGGAAGGCTTCGCCGGCACCTACGCCACCCAGGAGAACTTCCGGCTGATGCGAGCGGCGCTCGACGAGACGAGCCGCGAGCTTGGCCGGTACGTACGGCTGACCAACTACGCGTCCGGGCTGTGCATGCCGGAGATCGCCTCACTGGCAGGCCTCGAGCGCCTGGACATGATGCTGAACGACTGCATGTACGGCATCATCTTCCGCGACATCAACCCGCGCCGGACGTTCATCGACCAGCGCTTCTCCCGGCAGATCCACGCTCGCGCCGGCATCGTCATCAACACGGGCGAGGATAACTACCTGACCACGGCGGACGCGGTCGACGCCGCGCACACCGTGGTGGTGAGCCAGCTGCTGAACGAGTTCTTCGGCAAGGAGGCTGGCCTGGCCGACAGCCAGCTCGGCCTCGGCCACGCCTTCGAGATCAACCCCGCCGTGCCGGACTCGTTCCTGCTCGAGCTCGCGCACGCTCAGCTCGTTCGCGAGCTTTTCCCGGCCGCGCCGCTGAAGTACATGCCGCCGACCAAGCACATGACCGGCAACGTGTTCGCCGGGTACCTGCTCGATGCGTTCTTCAACTTGTGCGGGGTCATGACCGATCAGTCAATCCTGCTGATCGGCATGATGACCGAGGGTATTCACACCCCGTTCCTCTCTGATCGTGATCTTGCCCTGGAGAACGTGCGCTACGTCCGCGACGCGGCCGGCCGCCTCGGCGAGAGCTTCGTGCCGGCTCCCGGCGGGTTTATCGAGCAGCGCGCCCGGCAGGTCCTTGGCGAATCGGTCGGCCTGCTGCGCCGGATCACCGACGAGGGCCTGCTGACCGCGATCGCCGACGGGACGTTCGGGATCACCAGGCGGCCCGCCGATGGCGGCCGGGGCCTGGACGGGGTCATCAGCCGGGCCGCGGATTACTTCAACCCGGCGGCAGAGATTCTCGAGAATGGGAACGGGGCCGATCTCGCCGATCCGGCTCCGGCGCTGAGCGAGATCGGAGCTGGTCAGTGAGCGGGAATGTAGTGCGGCCGTACGGCGACACGACCGGCGACGGGCGGATCCAGGTCTCGTTCACGCTGCCGGTGCCGTTCGCGACCGGGCCGGAGCAGGCGCGGGCCGAGGGCGCCGCGATGCAGCTGGCCGGCAAGATGGGGCTGGACCCCGCGATGGTGGTGCACGCGAAGGGGATGGGCCCGGACTACACGTTCTTCATCGTGTACGGCCGCGTGTCGCACCTCGTCGACTTGTCGGAAGTGACGGTCACCGAGCGAGAGTTCCCGCTGCTGTCGTCGGCCGAGGTCAACCTGCGCATCCGGGCCGGCCTCGGTCGGAAGCTAGTCGTCGTCGGTGCCTGTATCGGCACCGACGCGCACACGGTCGGTATCGACGCCATCCTCAATGTGAAGGGCCACTCGGGGGAGAAGGGCCTGGAGTACTACCGGGAGATCCGCGTCGTGAACCTTGGCTCGCAGGTCGCCGTGCCGGACCTGGTGGAGAGGGCCAAGGCCGAGCGCGCGGACGCGGTCCTGGTCAGCCAGGTGGTCACGCAGCGGGACGCGCACATCTCCAACGCCAAGGAGATGTCCGCAGGATTCACCGCGGCAGGCGACCGGCCGCTCCTGGTCGTGGGCGGACCGCGGTTCGATCCGTCGATGGCGGACGAGCTCGGCGTGGACAAGATCTTCGGCAAGGGCACGACGCCGGGCGAGGTAGCTAGCTACCTGGCCTACGCACTGGCGCCGGAAGTCGCGGCGGCATGAGCGAGGACCCGCGGCTCGGGCTGACGGTCACGCACCGGCGGTACGTGCCGTACAGCCACGCGCACTATGGCGGCAATCTGGTGGACGGCGCGTACTCGCTGGGCCTGTTCGGCGACGTGGCGACGGAGGTATGCATCCGCACTGATGGCGACGAGGGGCTGTTCGCGTCGTACTCGGACGTGCAATTCCGGGCGCCGGTGATCGCCGGGGATGTGCTCGAAGTCACCGCTGTGATCACCAGCGTCGGCACCCGCAGCCGCCGGATTGCGTTTGAGGCGAAGGTCGTGTGTCGGGCGGAGCCTGACCGCGGGCCTTCTGCGGCCGCCGTGCTGGCCGAGCCGATCGTCGCGGTGACCGCGACCGGCACCGTCGTCGTCCCCGCCTAGGTGCCGCTTTTCCTGTTGGGGTCGGCCAAAAATACGACGGAAACCGGCAACCAGTGATCTTGAGTCGTCACCGTTCGCTGTGGACTTCTTCGCGCTCCGCTCAGATCGGTCAACGGCGCACTCGATAACGCAGGTGAAGCACCCGGTTGCTCTGAATCACCACGTCGGGATCCTCCAACAGGTGTTGTGCGTGGACCGATCCGAAGTAGCGCTTGCCGGACCCGAACACGACGGGTACGACGTCCATGCGCACCTCGTCGACTAGGCCCGCGGCAAGCACCTGGCCACCGACGTCACCAGCGGCGACCTCGACGATGCGGTCACCCGCAAGCTCCTGCGCCTTGGCCACAGCTGCCTCGACGCCGTCGACGAAATGAAACGGCGCCTCGGGGTCCCAGCCCTCGGGCTGGGACCGGTGCGTCACGACGACCACGTGGTCGATCCCGCCCGGAGGTTTCCCGTCCCAGCCATCCGTCATGTCGAAGACGTGGCGGCCGACGATTGTCGCCCCGATCTGGTCCCAGTACAGCCGGGTGTAGTCGTAGGAGGTCTGCGACACCTTCACCTCGCCGCTCTCGTCCAACGGGACGTCACCGCTGGACAACCAGTCGAACAGCGGTCCGGGCTGGTCATTCTCGTCCGCGATGAAGCCGTCCACCGACACCGAGCTGTACATGACCACCTTGCCCACGGGCTCTCCTCTGCTTTGGGTGCCCCCAAATTAGCGTGTCGTGAACTGTCGCTCATGTAAGAAATCAATCGGCCGGCAGCGGCCAGCCGTCCAGCGCGTGGCCGGGATGTTCGCGCAGGAACCGCCGTGGCCAGCCGGTCTCGGAGCTCAGTAATGGCGACGGCAGAGCAGGTTTGAACCGCTGTGCCAGATGAGTGCTGCTGACACCGGCCGCCACGCTCAGGTCGCCCGCGGCCGAGCTGTCTGACCGGCCGGTCGCCCTGCATGGGGAGGCGCTAAACCACCCTCTGCTGCGTTACCCTGCCCTGCTACGCGGCCGCGGGCAGTTCGCCGCCAAAGTCGACCTCGTCCAGCGGGGGGTCGAACAGGTCTGGCGGGATGTGAAGTTCGTCGGTTGCGTAGGCGCCGAACCGGAGGATGTGGGAGGTCTCGCCAGGAGCCTGCTCGAGACCGGAGGCTTCAGGCCGCAAATACACACCCTCGATCGTGAAGAGCCGCTAATCCGCACCCTGAGATCTTCGGTTCTGCACGCAAGCGGCGCTCTGGGGTCTAGAGAGGCTCGCTGAAATACCAGCGATGGCCCTCTGGGTCGTCGACGGTGTAGCTGCGTGCACGGTTCGCCCTGATCCCGATTTCGGACACACTCGCGCCCGCTGCCTGGGCGCGCTCTCGGTGGGCGGGCAGGTCGGTGATGGTGATGCATTGCAGCTGGGTGACGTCGCCGAGTTTCGCGGGTCCGCGGAAGTCATGGCCAGGCGAACCCAGCATGATGACGCCGCCGTTGTCGAGCAGGAGCTCAGCGTGCCTGACGGTCCCGTCGCTGTTTTTATCGCGGGCCCGCTCGGTGAAAGCGAAGACCTTGATCAGCCAGTCCATGGCCGCGCCGGCGTCGGCATACAGCAGATACGGAACAACCTGCGGGTCTGGATGGTCCTGGGGCATGGCGCCAACGATACTGTCTGCCCGCGGGGCCAGTACCAGGTCAACCGGCTCACCGCGGCTGCAGTACTAGCGGCGGCTGAGCGCCTAGCGCTCGGCGAAGGTCGCCTCTCCATCCTCGAAGCGGTAGATCTCCGCGCCGTTGACCAGAGCGCGGGTGACCCGGCTGAGCACGTCGAGCGGGTCGCCTGACCAGATCACCAGGTC
>DATHPF010000041.1:0-2382 GCA_035484155.1 Streptosporangiaceae bacterium | reverse complement strand
GCCGGGCGTCCGTGGCGCAGCGCGGCGTCGATGTCGCGCAGGATGCGGCCCGGCTCGGTGCGAATCTGCAGCGGGCTGACGTGGATCACGGAGATCCCGGCTGCCGTGAGCCTGGCGTGCCGGCGCATGGTCGCTTCCCAGGCGGCGGGCTCGAAGTGCCACTCGCGCGAGTCGATCTCCACCGCCACGCCGGCTTGCGGCCACCACGCGTCGACGACGCCGAGCAGCACTCCGTCCAGGAACAGCCGCGCATTGAACGTCGGCGCCGGCAAACCAGACGTCCGCACCAGAGCGTGGAAGTCCCCCTCGGCGGCCGACCGGACGCCGTCAGCAACCTCGGCCAGGACGGCCCGCAGCTGGGCCGATCCCCGGACTGGTCCAGCGGCCAGTTCGTCGGCGAGCTGCGAGACCGTGCAGCGGCTCTTCTGCACAGCGCTGCCGACGATCGCCCGTGCATCCGGCCGGTTGCCAATCTCTCGGACCGCGTCAGCGACAGCCCTGGCCGCGAGCGCGAACCGCAGCGGCCCATCGGACGTCCACTCTCGCGGAAGCCGACGCGTCCGGTGGATGACAACGAAGTCGCGGCTTGCTCGCCTCCGCTCCCATGGCACCAGCAAAGTCACTCTCTGGGTCTCCGGCCCCCGGATGCCATAGTTGCGTAACGCCGCCGGCCCGGTGATGACGCTGGCCCGCCCCGCATAGAGCATGGCGGCGATCTGCCGCTGCTCGCGGGTTGGCTGTCCGGTCGTGGTCACATAGACGCCGGGCAGCAGCCGCTGCCACGGCCCGCCTCGCCGCAGCCGATGCCTTAGGCCTGCCTCGGTAACGCCATTGGCTAAGACCTGTTCTCGAGAAATCACGCCGCGCTGGTTGGCGAGTAACCACGTTGCGGCGCGGTCGTCCGGTTCCATGGCGGACAGATTGCCAGTCAATACCGACAAACTGCCGCTGCGACCCTTCATGGGTGGCGAGTTACTGTTGCCATAGCCGCAGTGATTCGCCACCCATGAAATGATCTTGGAGCTGGGTCTGGCGTCGGAAGGGATTCGGAGCCGCCGCGGGCGGCCACCGTCGAACGCGGGCGGCCACCGTCGAACGCGGGCGGCTACGTCTGCGTGCCGCGAGCGGCAGGGCCGCACTCCGGCGGGCGGCAGCTGGTTCAGCCGGCCACCGACCATGCCGGGCGGGCAGATACCTGCGTGCGGCGGTACCGACCGGGCGCTATCCTTTGCGCCATGAGCACCGAATCGGACCGCATCCCGGCCAAGCCAACGCTGGATGGCCTTGAGGACAAGTGGACGCCGCGGTGGGCCAAGGAGCGTGTAGTACAAGTTTGACCGCTCCGCGGGCCGCGATGACGTCTACGCCATCGACACTCCGCCGCTGACAGCGAGCGGGTCCCTGCACCTCGGGCACGCCTTCTCCTACAGCCAGACCGACGTCATCGCGCGCTTCCAGCGCATGCGCGGCAAGGAAGTCTTCTACCCGGTCGGGTGGGACGACAACGGCCTAGCCACCGAACGCCGCGTCCAGAACTACTACGGCGTCCGCTGCGACCCGTCCCTGCCGTACCAGCCCGGTTTCACGCCGCCGGCCCTGGGCAACGGCCGCGCCCTGAGTCCGGCCGACCAGCAACCCGTCTCCCGGCGCAACTTCGTCGAGCTGTGCAGGCAGCTCACCGAGCTGGACGAGGTCGCCTACGCGCAAGCGTGGCAGCGCCTCGGCCTGTCGGTGGACTGGGACGTCAGCTACCGGACCATCGACGACCGGGTACAGGCCGTCTCCCAGCTGGCCTTCCTGCGCAACCTCGCGCGTGGCGAGGCCTACCAGGCCGAGGCGCCGGCCCTGTGGGACGTGACGTTCCGCACTGCGGTGGCACAGGCTGAGATCGAGGACCGCGAGATCCCGGGCACGTTCGTCCGGCTGGCCTTCGGAACGGAACGGGGTAAGCCCGACCGCCCCACCGCTGACCCAGCCGAGGTCGTAGTGGCGACGACCAGGCCCGAGCTGCTGCCTGCCTGCGTGGCACTAGTCGCGCATCCCGACGACGAGCGGTACGCGGCGCTCATCGGCTCGACGGCCACGGCGCCGCTCTTTGACGTCCAGGTGCCGATCCTGGCGCACCGGCTCGCTGATCCCGCCAAGGGCACCGGCCTCGTGATGGTGTGCACGTTCGGTGACATGACCGACGTGACGTGGTGGCGGGACCTTCAGCTGGACACGCGACCGGTCATCGCCAAGGACGGCCGGCTGCTGCCCGCCGCGCCACCGGGAATCATCAGCGCCGACGGCATCGCGGCTTACCAGCGCATCGCCGGTCAGCCCGCCAAAGCCGCCCGCCAGCTCATCACTGACCTGCTGCACGAGGCTGGCGCTATACGC
>DATHPF010000040.1:0-9815 GCA_035484155.1 Streptosporangiaceae bacterium | reverse complement strand
GCGACCACCGACGACGTCATCGCCCGCGTGATGACCGGTGTGGTCAGCGGTGCGGAGCCGCGGGAGGCGATCCGTGCCATTGCCCTTGGGGCGTTCGACGCGATCGACGCCCATCCCTGGGTGGGCGCCCAGCTCTCCCGTGAGCCGTGGGAATCCGCGGTGCTGCAAATCTTCGAGAGCTTCGGCGGGCAGCTCCAGGCGCTCGGCGTCCCCGAACGAGCGCAGTTCGACTGCGCGTCCGCGCTCTTGAACTACGTCCTCGGCCTCGCCGGACAGTATGCCGCGGCCACCCGCCTCCTCGCGCGCGACACGGATCGATCAGCCTTCCTCGCGACCGTGGCCGCACGGTGGGCGCAACTCGACCCCACGGAGTACCCGTTCGTGCGTCAGGTGGCAGCGCAACTGCCCGGGCACGACGACCGTGAGCAATTCCTGGCCGGCATCGACCTCATCCTGGCCGGCATCACAACCGTCATATAAGCGGTCCGCCATCGCGCACTCCTCAACCGGAGGTGGTTCCCGGATCCGCATGAAATGGGCCCTGGACGCACTCGCATTCGCGCCCGGCTTCGACACCTCACGACCGACAGAGCCCGCCATGCGGTCATCATTTGTCCCGTCGATTCGCCAACTGAGCTAATGGTCAAGCGCATGGCTCGCGGGAACGGCAGCCAGCACGGTCGACGCCAGCGGCTCAACATTGACGGCCAGGCCGGGAGGCACTGGCGGAGGCATGGGGAATCAGTGAGTGACCGGATCCTTCGCTTCCCGACAGAACCTGGGACGAGCTTGAAGGACTGCTGGACGGCGGCCTCACAGAACAGCGCGGCTAACCCCCGGGATGCGGTGCGCTATACCGGGTCACCACGACCCACAGCACCGCCAGGAGCACCACCCAGAAGACCACCTTCTGGACGGCCCCCCACCCCTTATGCCCGACCAGCCACCAGATAGCAGCAATTGCCGCGACCAGGAGCAGGGCAACGACCATGCCCTCATAGTCGTTGCAGTCACGGGACTATGCAAGCCGCCGCTTCGACCCTGGATGCGCCCCGAGGGACGTGCATCCGTCCCGCGCGACGGGCCTTCCTCCTCCGGGCAGACCCAGGGTTGCGGCCGGTGCTGTCAGACAGCCTGCCCACCACCAGCAGCGCGGCCAGGAGCCCTCGGGCAGGTTCCACCGCCGCACCTGCTGACGCCCCAGCGCGGTGTTAGCCGGGCCGGCCAGGTCGAAGTCGGCCTCGGGGCGTTTGTGGTCAGCAAAGACTGCCGATCAGGCTTTCGACGGTGTCACGTTCGCCTTGGCGGCGTTGCGTGCTTCGGCGAGTTCAGTGGCAGTGAAGATCGTGACGGATAGTCCGATCAAGACCGCGCCGAGAACCCGGGCGACGGTGAGTGAGTCGCCTAGCCAGAGGACGGCACTGGCGAGCCCGAAGACGGGAATCAGATTCACGATGATGCTCGCCGGGGCCGCTCGCACTCGGGCGATAGCGTAGTTGTAGAGCAGGAAGCTCGCAGCGTAGCCGATGATTCCTACGAAGATTGCGGCGAACCAGAACCTTGCGGCCACGTGGCTGGGTGCGGTTTCGACATGCCTCGCCCACACGAAGGTAACTGCCGGAAGGATGAGGATCGTCGCGGTGGTGAACTGGCAGGCGGTCACCGTTAGCGGGTCGGACTCGTCCCCCATTCCTCTGGCGACGATCGTGTAGGCAGCAGCGCTGAGCACTCCGGCCAGAACGAGCAGGTCGCCGAGTCCGGCGCCCGCGAACGATCCCGTGCCTTCGAGGGTCCCGACGCCGGCCAGTGCTAGGGCGAGCGCCACGGTGATGCGACCAGTGATGCGTTCGCGCAGGAAGACGGCCGCTAGCAGGACGATGAAAACCGATTCCAGACCGGATAGCAGCGCGCCGTTGGCGGCGCTGGTCCGGGCCAGGCCGAGCAGGTCGCCGACGTAGGCGAGCGCTGGCTCGAATAGGCCTAGCAGTACCGCCCGCCGCCACGGCAGCGGTGGGCGGCAGCCACGCAGGATCACGATCGTCCACAGCACCGCGGTTCCCGCGATCAGCGAGATGGCCAGTAGCGTGATCGGACCGAAGCCACACAGCGCGTACTTGGTCACGCTGACCGCTGTGCCCCAGAACAGCGACGCGATGATCAGCGCGGCGAGCGGCAGCCTGGTGATCATCGTCGCCCTGCTCGGCTAGTGGACGAGGACATTTCTGAACTGCCACGGATCGTCGGGGTCGATGTCCTGCGGGAACAACGGCGAGCGTCCCGTCAGCGGCGTCCAGGTGGTGAAGTGGCCTTCGACGGGGCCCAGGTAAGGCCTCTGTACCTGCAAACAACGGGCGAAGTCGACCTCGTCGGCCTCGACGATTCCGGCGTCGGCGTTCTCCACCGCCCAGACCATGCCGGCCAGCACCGCGGAAGTGACTTGCAGGCCAGTCGCATTCTGGTCAGGCGCGAGCTTGCGGGTCTCCTCAACCGACAGCCGCGAGCCGAACCAGTAGGCGTTGCGGGCGTGCCCGTAGAGCAGCACGCCGAGCTCGTCGATGCCGTCGAGGATGTCTGCCTCGTCGAGGATCTCGTGGGTGCGCTGCGGCTCGCCGGGGTTGCCGAGCAACTCGTGCCAGGACAACATGGCGTCGTCGGCCGGGTGATAGGCATAGTGACAAGTTGGCCGGTAGCTGACCTCACCCGAGGCGGAGGTCAGCGTGAAGTAGTCGGCGATCGAGATCGACTCATTGTGGGTGACGCATAGGCCGTACTGCGGGCCCGCGGTCGGGCACCAGGTCCGCACCCGGGTGTCGGCGCCGGGGCGGTCCAGGTAGATCGACGGCGCGGCCGGGTCATCATGTGCCCGGGCGTGCGGCGGCAGCCATCTCTCGTGGGTGCCCCAGCCCAGCTCGGACGGCTGCAGGCCTTCGGAGATGAACCCGTCGACCGACCAGGTGTTGACGAATGTGCCGATGGCCTTGGGCTTGCGGCCGCGCTGGGTGTCACGTTCGGCGATGTGGATCCCGCGGACGCCGGACTGGCGCATTAGTTCGGCCCACTGCGTGCGAGTGGTGGGGCGGACGTGGCCGAGCCCGACAGCGTCCGCAACATCGAGCAGGGCCTGCTTGACGAACCACGAGACCATGCCCGGGTTCGCCCCGCAGGCCGAGACCGCCGTCGGCCCACCGGGGCGGCGGCGGCGTTCGGCAAGCAGGCTCTGGCGCAAGGCGTAGTTCGTGCGCTGCTCGAGCGGTGCCGCGGGGTCGTCGTAGAAGCCAGGCCACGGTTCTATGACGGTGTCGATATAGAGCGCGCCAAGTTCCCGGGCCAGCGCCATGATCGCGACCGACGACGTGTCGACGGAGAGGTTGACGCAGAATGCCCGGCCAACTCTCGTGGTCAGCAATGGGGTCAGGACGGCACGGTAGTTGTCCGCGGTGAGCAGCGAGGTGAGCTTCTGCACGCCGTACTTGGCGAGGATCGCGGCGTTGGCGTCGTCGGGCGCGACGACGGTGATTCGTTCCGGCTTCACGTCGAAATGCCGGAGGATCAGCGGCAGAGTTCCCCGGCCGATGGAACCGAACCCGATCATGACGACCGGGCCGTCGAGAGATCCGTAGTTAGGGTAATCGCTCATGATGTCAGCCCCGATCCGGCCGTGGCCGGCAGGTAGTAGCTCGTCAGTGGCGGGAAGCCGTTGAATCCGACCGACGAATAGGACGACGTGTACGCGCCGGTCCCAAGGATCTCCAGGTGATCGCCCACCTGCAGGTCGAGCGGAAGCTGGTATTGGTAGGTCTCGTAAAGCACGTCCGCGCTGTCGCACGACGGGCCGGCCAGCACGACCGATCCGGTGCCTGACCCTTCGCCCGGAGCCTGGATCCGGTAGCGGATCGCCTCGCCGAGGGTCTCGGTGAGACCGTTGAACAGGCCCACGTCGAGGAACACCCAGCGGCGATCCGGGTCGGTGACCCGGCGCACGATCTGGACAACCTCGGTCCGGATCACGCCCGCGTCACCGACCAGATAGCGACCAGGCTCGACCATCATGAGGCCGCCGAACCGGGGACCGAGGTGGGTGGCGACGGACCCGGCGATCGCCGCGCTATAGGTTTCGAGATCAGCGGTCGGATCGACGTGCCGGCTCGGCAGCCCGCCGCCGAGGTTCACCGCTGCGAGCTGGTGCCCCTGCGCCGCTAGCTGCCGCGTCAGTTGCGCTACCTGACCAAGCGGCCGGTCCCAGGCACCAGGGTTGCGCTGCTGCGATCCGACGTGAAATGAAACGCCGACCTGCAGGCCTGCCCGTGCCGCCTGCAGGAGCATCTGCCCCGCCTCACCCACAGTGCAGCCAAACTTCCGCGACAACGGCCAATCAGCCCCGGCACCGTCGGCGACGATGCGAACGAACACCGTGCCTCCAGCCACCGTGCGCAGGACCTTGTCCAGCTCGGGCCGCGAGTCGACGGTAAAGAGCCGGACGCCACATCGGTACGCCGCGGCGATATCACGCTCCTTCTTGACCGTGTTGCCATAGGACAACCGGGCCGGATCAGCACCGAGACCAAGACACAGCTCGATCTCCCCGCGGCTAGCCACATCGAAATTTGAACCCAGCTTGATGAGCAGGCTAAGCACCTCTGGCGCCGGGTTGGCCTTCACCGCGTAGAAGACCTCGGTGCCCGGCAGAGCCGCGGTCAAGCTGACGTACTGGCGGCGAACGACGTCAAGATCGACCACCAGGAACGGCGTGGTCGCATCAGGATGCCCGGCCAGGAAACGATCGATCCTTCCGGCTACCAGGCTTGGCGCAAGTACTCCTTGCATAGGAGATCCCTTCGATACTCGTCTGGAACTACGTCACTGGCCAACGCGTGCGCCGCGACCGGCCGGGCGTCCCGAAGGCGCATTGGCGCGACCGTGATCGACGGCGAGCAGCCGGCACCCGAAATCCGGCTGAGGTTCAAGCCCGGCCACCTGTGCCGGAGACCGGACCCGATGACTTGATAGCGATTCGTGGTCAGCCATACGTCTAGCTCAGCGCGTTCGGCGTCACGACCGCATCGGGAGGCGTCCCTATCTTTGTTGCCGGTCCTGCCGGCCTGGGCGCGAGGTTGCCAGGCACGGCCGAAACGCCGTGGTCGGCCGCCCGCTCCGAATAGCAACGGACGCGGCGGCAGACCCAAGTGACCGGTTCGACCGAGCGGCGCGCGAAGCCGGCCACGAAAGATGGGTATGCGGCGCCCGTAATTTAGGGAGATGGCTCCGATGCAGCCGCGCACTCCCCCCTCTTACGATCTAGCTGTCCCGACCGGCGACTACCGAGGAAGACACCAGTGCCCCTCTACATGGATATCCGCACTGTCCACGGCGGAGCCACTGTCGATGGCGTCGCCCAGGCCCACGCCGCAGACCTCAAAGCGCAGGGCGCGCATGACGTCAGGTACCTCCGCTACTGGGTGAGTGAGACCGAGGGCAAGATCTTCTGCCTGGTCGACGCACCGTCTAAGGAGGCCGCAAACACCGTGCATCGCGAGGCTCACGGACTGGTTGCCGACGACGTTTTCGAAGTGCAGGAAGGGTCGTGATCCGCAGGCGGCTGGCCGCTAGCCTGATCGGCCGCGCCGTTACCGGTCGCCACGACGACACGGTCGCCGCGTTGTCCAGCCCGGCGCCCGGCCGGCAGGGTGCGCATTCGATCTAGCTGAGAGAAGATCCTTAATATGAGGCTGCTGGAACGCGATCCGGTGCTCGCTTCGCTGCGCCAGTACGCGCGCGAAGCGAGTCAGGCTGAAGGGCGGCTCGTCCTGATCGCCGGTGAGGCCGGCGTAGGAAAGTCGGTGCTGGTCGAGCAGTTCCAGCGCGATCTGCCCGACGCTCGCTGGTCGTGGGGCGCCTGCGACGGACTCTCGACGCCACGCCCGCTCGCCCCGTTGTTCGACCTCGCCCGCGATCTCGGTGGCGCGCTGGAGAATTTGTGCCGGGGCCGACCCGAGCGCGACGAGCTGTTCTCCGCGCTGCTGGGGCAGGTCACCGGTGATGATCGACTCGACGTGATCGTGATTGAGGACCTCCACTGGGCGGACGAGGCAACGCTCGACCTGATGCGGTTTCTCACGCGTCGCATCCGCACGGCGTCGGTGCTGGTGATCGCCACCTATCGCGACGACTCGCTTGGACCATCGAGCCCGCTGCGTCTCGCGCTGGGCGATCTCGCCGCGAGGCGGTGGACGCGCCGGCTCGAGCTGCCACCGCTGTCGATCGAGGCCGTCCGGGCGATGGCCGCCGGGACCGACCTTGACGTCGGCCAGTTGTACCAGCTCGCCGGCGGCAATCCGTTCTACGTCACCGAGATGCTCGAGGCCGGAACACACGGAGTCCCGCTCTCGGCGCGTGACGCGATCCTCTCCCGTACCGGACGGCTCAGCGACGCGGCCCGGCAGGTACTGGAGACGGCCGCGCTCATGGGCCTGCGGATCGACGCGAGCCTGCTCGCCGAACGCCAGGCTGCGATGGACGAACTCAGTGCTTCCGGACTGCTGGTCGATGAGGGAATCGGCCTGCGCTTTCGGCATGAGATCGCCCGGCTGGCGATCGCGCAAGAGATCCCCGCCCACCGGCAGGCGGTGATCCACGCCGAGATCCTCAACGCGCTGCTAGTCAACGGCAGCCGCGATGACGCGCGCATGGCCTTCCACGCTGAGGGTGCTGGCGACGACGAAGCGGTCGTCCGGCACGCATCACTCGCCGCGAGACGAGCCGTTGATCTCGGCTCACACCGCGAGGCTGCGGCCCAGTACGAGCGCGCATTGCGATGGGCGGCGGCCGCCACACCGTCCGCACAGGCCGAGCTCTATACCGGCCTTGCCGAAGAGGCGACTCTAAGCGACCGATCGCAAACCGCGGCCGACGCCGACGAGCAGGCACTACGGCTCTGGCGGCAGCTCGAAGATCGCCGCCACGAGGGCGAGTCGTTGCAGCACTACTCGCTGACGTTGAAACATCTGTGCCGTGGCGACGAGGCGGTAGGCGCCGCCGTCGAGGCGATCAGCACGCTCGAGCCGCTCGGCGAGACGCGCGAGCTGGCCAGAGCGTACGCGACGCTAGCCGCCATCAGGATGACGCGCAACGAGAACGACGAGGCGATCGAGTTGGCCCGGCGAGCGGAGGCTCTCGCCCGTTCGCTTGGCGCATCCGACGTCATCGCCGATGCGCTGAACACCCAGGGCTGCGCCATGTCCGCGACCGACCCGGGCTGGGTCGAACCGATTCGCCACTCACTTGAGCTGGCCATCTCTCGCAACCTGCCTAATCAGGCCGGCCGTGCCTACTGCAACCTGTACGGCACTTCGTGCGACCAGTTCCGCTTCGACGAAGGAGAGCAGTATTACCGCGACGGCCTCGCCTACTGCGAGCAGAACGACCTGGACACGCACTCCTACTTCCTGCGCGCATCCCGGACCGCCGCCCTCGAACATCGTGGGCGTTGGGACGAAGCGGTGGCGATCGGTGCTCAGCTGCTCGAGGAAAGCTTGGCCGCCCCACTGAACCAGATCTGCGTGCAGACCCTGATCGGCGTGATCCATGCGCGCCGCGGCGAGCCGGAGGTCTGGCGCGCTCTGGACAGCGCGATCGCCAACGCGGCACCGACCGGACAACCGCAGTACCTAGTACCGACCCGGCTCGCTCGGACCGAGGCATTCCTGACCGAAGGCCGGGCTGACGAGGCGCGACACGAAGCCGAGTTGGCCGCCGATGCCGCGCACGACATCGACGAGTGGATGCGCGGCGCGCTGCGCTGCTGGCTTGACCGCACCGGGTCCGACCGAATCGTCGATGGCCCGATTGCTGGGCCGTACCGGCTCCAGGAATCCGGCGAGCACGCAGCGGCTGCGCGTGCGTGGGATGAGCTCGGCTGCCGCCTAGACGCGGCGCTCACACTGCTCGACTCGTCGGACGAGGACGAACTGCGCGACGCGCTGCGGCGCCTCGATGAACTAGGCGCCAAGGCGACGGCCGGCCTCGCCCGCCAGAAGCTGCGCCACATAGGTGCCCGGTCGGTGCCGGCCGGCCCGCGCCGAGCGACCCGGGCGCATCCACTCGGGCTCACTCCGCGTGAATGCGAGGTGCTCGAGTTGATCTGCAAACGACAGACCAACGCCCAGATCGCCCGCACCTTGTTCATCTCGGCCAAGACCGTCGATCACCACGTCTCAGCCGTGCTGGCCAAGCTCGGCGTCGAGACCCGCGAGGCGGCCGCTGACATGAGCCGGAACCTGACTGCTTAAGTCGAGCCGGTGATGAACAATCCTCAACGCCGCCACCAGTTGGAGGACTGTCCGGACAATGATGCTTCCGGGCCGATCGCGCTGGGCCTTCCGGCTCGGGCTGGCGGGGCGGAAATCTAGGTATCGCCACACCGCAAGGTGAGCTGCCTGCTTCCCAGGGCGGCCACGCATGTCCGAACGGGACGTCCACGATCCGCCGGAACGACAACCAGGCCCGGACCGGGCGCGGGCCCGCGCTCATGCCGGACCCGTCGTCTGGTTAGCCAGCGTGGCGGCGCCGCCGCTGGCCGTGCTGACCTTCTGGCGAGCCCGGCCCGCAGCGGTGCCGTCCGATCAGAACCGGCGGCCGACGGCACCGCGTGATCTTCGTGCCTGGCTCAGGCAGCCGTGGGGACCGCTGGCCGGCGGCCGGCTCGTGCCCTGTCCACCAGCACCGCCACCGTGGCCGCCAGCAGGGCGGCGCCGAAGGCGATCAGGGCGATCTGCCAGCCGGGCATCCCGCCCGCGACGATGGTGCGGTACTGGATCTGGGCCGGGACGGAGGCCGGCGCTACGTGTCCCTCGTATGCGTCCGCGGGATCGGGCACCATCCTGGCAAACGCGGGCGTGGCCAGCAGGACGGCGGCGGCCAGGCCGGCCACGACGACGGCGAAACGACGGATATGACGGATGGGGTTCATGACGGTCTCCTTTTCGCTCTTGGATGAGTTCAAGGCGACCGTATGGCGGCAGGCCGCGTCCCGGATCGGGGGTCGTTGCCCAGTTTTCCCGGCGGTGTTCCCTATCTTCCCGCGATGCCGGCGATAACCGGCCCGCAGAAGCAGCTCCGCGCAGCGGCCGCGTCCTGGTCGCTACGTTCCAGGCCGGCGACCGGCACCGCGGCCAGCGCCCAGGATCCGGCCAGTTTCAGCTGGCAGCTGATTGAGCTACGTGACGCGCGGTCACCGGTGGGTCGCCGGTCTCAGAGCGCGAATGCATTCCCGCCGTTGGCCATGATGGTCTGGCCGGTGATCCAGCCGGCCTCGTCGGCCGCGAGCAAGAAGACGCTGCCTGCGATGTCGGCGGGTTCGGCCTCGCGGTGGATCACCTGGCGGCCCAGGCTGGCATCGACGATTGCCTGCGGGATCCCCTCGGTCATCGCGGTCCGGGTCAGCGACGGCAGGACGGCGTTGATGGTGATCCCCTCGTCGCCCAGCGTCGCGGACGGGGCGCGGGTGAAGCCGATCACGCCCATCTTGGCCGTGCGGTAGGCGATCGAGACGGGGCTAGCGATCGCGACCGTGGCCGAAGCGATATTGATGACCCGGCCCCAGCCACGTCCGCGCATGAGCGGCAGGAACGCCTTGCACATCAGCATCGGCCCGTTCAGGTCGGTGGTCATGACGCGCTGCCAGAGGTCGTACTCGAGATCATCCCAGGTCGCTCCCTCGAAGGTCCCGGCGTTATTGACCAGGATGTCGACGTGCCCCAGTTCTTCGGCGACCCGGCCGCGGGCGGCTTCGACCGACGACCGGTCGCTGATGTCGAGCC
>DATHPF010000039.1:0-3944 GCA_035484155.1 Streptosporangiaceae bacterium | reverse complement strand
CCGATGACGCAACGGCCATGTTCGCGCCGACGAGAAGTACTGCCAGCATCGCGATAGCAACTATTGCGGGCACGAGGCGGCGCAGCCTGGTACGCGGAGTTGACATATTCTCCCTCACAGCTGACAAGAAGCGTTGCCTGGGACATGGCGGCATGTCGATGACTGCATACGCCTCAATCTGCGGCAGCCGCCGTCCCGCTCCCATCTCGGACCTTGCTCATTGCGCGAGAATCTCTTGCGACCAGAGCAATACACGAGAAGTCCGGAACGATATCGCGTCGTATAACGTCCGTGAAGGAGAGTGCATGGCCGAACAGCTCCGCCGTGAACGTCTTCGCAGGGAAATGATCGATGAGATCATCGGCACCGCGCGGCTACTGCTGGAAAAGGACGGCCCCGGCGCAATCTCGGTGCGGGCTATCGCGCGTCAGGTGGGTGTGACCGCTCCCGCGATCTATCGTTATTACCCGAGCCTGGACGCGCTTATGAGCGCATTGAACGAGTCCGTGATCGGCGAATTGTGCGCCGCGGTTGAATCCGCTCGCGATCAGTCCGGCGGCATGGCCCTCCAGTTCCGCGACTGGGCCCTTGATCACCCCGCCGGCTTCATGTTCGTGCTGGGACTGGGTGGCCACCGCACCGGAGGCCAGACGTTGATGAGTCGGCTACCGCGCCTGTCCGTTCCTCCGCCATCCATGCTCGGCTGGGCCACGCTCTGCGGCCTCGTGCTACTCGAGCTGGGCTGTGACCGGGAAGATCTGCCAGAAGATATCGGCACGCTCTACGCTGCGGCCGGGCTGAACGGCTTGACAGGACCGCGGGAGTAACCGATGCTCCGCGGTGAGCATCCGTACCGCCGACTCAAGGGAGCCCGTCTTGGCGCACATCACTCTCAACTCGGATGAACCAGGCATCCGAGGCCTGTTCCGGTTCAGACCGCAGACGGCAGAGCCGCTGAATGAGTTGGTGGAAGTCCTGCTGTGCGCGCCAAACACGCTGACCAGGGGTGAGCGGGAGCTGATCGCGTCCTATGTGTCGTCACTAAACCAGTGCACGTACTGCTGCTCGTCGCATTCGGCCTATGCGGCGGCGCAACTGCCCGAAGGAATGCCGCTGGTACGGCAGGTCTGTACCGATGTCTCGAACGCGCCGGTGTCACCTAAGCTCAGGGCGCTGCTGGACATCGCCGCCGCGGCGGCGAAAGGCGGGCTGTATGTGACGCAGGAACTGGCGGACGCGGCACGCGCCGAGGGAGCTACCGACACCGAGATCCATGACTGCGTGCTGATCGCCACCGCGTTCTGCATGTTCAACCGGTACGTCGACGGACTGGGCACCTTTGCCCCGGACGACCCCGACCTGTATTCCTCCCGCGCTCAGCGGATCGTGGAGGTCGGCTATCTAGGACTCCTCGCCGAATCCCAGCACTAGATAAAGAAGGTATTCGGCTCCAGGCCGCAGAGAACCCTGCCGTAGAGTTCGTAGTTCTTGACCGGCAGGTAAATGGCGTGCAGGTTCATCGCCTGGAGGTCGCGCTGAATCCGCTGGATCGGCATCGAGCTGTAAATGCCGCTGGCGCCGGCGGCCAGGTTATAGATGTTGGCGGCGTCCAGGCAGAGCTCTGACACCCGGCCCTGCGCGACCCGGCAGTACGCGCGTTCCCGCATCGTGTACGGCTCGTTGTTGTAGGCCTTGTGGTCCACCAGGGACGCCAGCCGGCGGGCGTGGTACTCAGCCTCATCGATCTTCAGGTCGGCCTCGGCCACCTCAACGTGGGTGATCGGCCACTCGGCCTGCGTCTGATACGGGGTGTGCGGGACGGCACGCTTGTGGATTCGCTCCAGGAACGCCTCCCTGGCGGCCTGCGCCAGCCCGACCATCTTGCCGGTGCCGATGTTGGACAACACCCCGACGATCGGGCCGCGATAGCAGGGCGAGTCGGCGTTCCGCACGGAGTCGAATTCCTGGCGCGCGACCGCGCTCATCCACTGGTACCGGTCACGCGGGATGAACAGGTCCTTGGCGATGACCGTGATGCTGCCGGTGCCGCGCAGGCCCGCCACATCCCAGTCGTCGACGATTTCCAGGTCGCTCATCGGCACCACGGCCGCGATCGGCTCGATCTGGCCGGCCGGGTTGAGCGCCAGCGTGTTGAGGAACTTCCACCGGCTGTGCCAGGCGCCGCTGTTGAAGCTCCACTCGCCAGACACCACGACGCCGTCGCTGGTGATCTCGCCCTTGCCGTTCGGCACCAGGGTCCCGCAGATCCGCACGTCCGGACTCGGTCCGAAGATCTCGTCCTGGACGTGGTCTGGGAAGTGCGCGACCGCCCAGCACTGGGCCCACCATGCGGTCGCGCAGAACGCAGCCGATCCGTCCCCCCTGCCGAGCTGAATGCCCACGTCGACGACCGTCTGCGCGTCGGCTTCGTAGCCGCCGTACTGGGCGGGAACCAGCAAGCGCACGACGCCGGCGTCGATCATCGCGTCGACCACCTCGTCGGCCAGGCGGCGGTTCTGCTCGCCCCGCAGGGCATTCGCTCGCAACACGGGCACGATGTCCGCGACACGCTGGACGATCTCTTTTCCAGACGGGGTCTTCACGGCTTCCACAGACGTCTCCTTGGTAACCCTGCGACTAGACGGGCAACGCGGTCAGAGGGCCGCTCGCCCGGTTTCCTGAACGCACGCGTCGAGAGCGACCGTAACAGCGCGATGCGTTAAGGCACGTCTTCCGGATTGCCTGACGCAATGAGGGAGATGCGGCGCTGAGGGCGCCGGCGCCATCGTCGGGAGTTGGGCCGAGAGGGCCGCATTTCCACGTGCCCGGCTTGCGACGCATCCAATGGAGGAACGGGACATGAGCGGCAGCGGATTGTCGAAATCGGGGCTCGCCCGCACGCGTGACGTGATGGCGGGCTACGTCGAGCGCGGCGAGGTGCCCGGGCTCGTACTGGCGGTGTGCCGGCGGGGCGAGGCGCTCATCGAGCCGATCGGCGCGGCCGACCCGGACGGCACGCCCATCCGCGGTGACACGATCTTCCGCCTCTCCTCGCTGACCAAGCCGTTCACCGCCGCCGCGACGATGATCTGCGTGGAGGAGTGCAAGCTGCGGCTGGACGAGCCGGTGGACCGGCTGCTGCCCGAACTCGCCGATCGCGCCGTGCTCCGGCGTCCGGACGGCCCGCTCGACGACACCGTGCCCGCCTGCCGGGCGGTCACCGTGCGCGACCTGCTCACCTTTGTCTGGGGCCTGGGCATGGTCGTCGCGCCGCCCGGCACAGTGCCGACCCAGTGGCCGATCCAGCAGGCGATGGACGACCTGGAGCTGAACCAGAACAGGCCGGACGTGACGGTACCGCCCCCGCCCGACGAGTGGCTGCGCCGCCTCGGCACACTGCCGCTGTTGCATCAGCCCGGTGCCGGCTGGATGTACCACACGGGCTCAGACGTCCTCGGCGTGCTGATCGCGCGCGCCACCGGGCAGCCGTTCGACCAATTCCTGCGCGAGCGGATCTTCGAGCCGCTGAGGATGGCCGACACCGGTTTCAGCGTGCCGGCGGCGAGCCTGTCCCGGCTGGCCACCGGTGTCGCCGACAACGGCGTCGACGTCTACGACGCCGTCGCCGACAGCAAGTGGCGCAAGCCGCCCGCGTTCCCGTCCGGTGCGGGCGGCCTGGTCTCGACGGTGCAGGACTACCTGGCCTTTGGTGAGATGATCTTGCACCAAGGCAGGTACGACGGCGGGCGACTGCTGTCGCGGGCATCGGTTGAGATGATGACCTCCGACCAGCTCACGGCCGGGCAGAAGCGCGAGAGCGGGCCGTGGGCCCCCTACTTCACCGACCACGGCTGGGGATTCGGCATGTCGGTCGCCCTCAAGCGCCAGGACCTGGGCGAGCCGGCCGGCCGGTTCGGCTGGAACGGTGCGCTGGGCGGGGTTTG
>DATHPF010000038.1:0-3564 GCA_035484155.1 Streptosporangiaceae bacterium | reverse complement strand
GCACGACCCGGTCGGCTAAGCCTGCTGAGGCTCCTCACGCCGACCCTTGTCACCGAGCCGGTCGAGGTGACAGAAGCACCACCGCTAGCAGCGCTGAGGTCATGGGCCGGCGCAGCATGGCGGTCATCATCGCGCCCATTCCCATGCCGACGGCGGCTACGGCGGGCCGTCCCGGCAGATGGTCGAGCGCCAGCCCGGCCGCGCCGCGTGGGAATCTCGGCCTACGGCGCAGATGCCGGCTACTCCGACTCGGGCACGCACTCATCGACGGCTCACCGCAGTAACGAGTACCCGTATGAGAGCGAGACCACGCTGTTCCGCACGGAGTTCAGTACTGGGGAGTTCCGGGGCGAGTGCTATGGACTGCCTTACCGTCCGGTTCCGCGCGTCAAGCAGCACGCTCCGTGCCCGAAGATGTATACGAAAACTGCCTACGTGCACATGTGCCTGTGGCAAGTGGAGTCTGTGGGCTGGTACGGCGGCGGAACCATGGTGCATACGAGTCAGATGCCGCGATCAGGCAACTGCGCCCCATATGATCGCGGACTTATCTTCGACAGCGATTACGGCAACGCGATCGACTGGTCGAGTGGGTTCGAGCTGGGAATAGCCCTCAATATCAAGGCCGTGAACCTGAAGGCCAGCTTCAACAGTACGGCGCACACCGGGTACGACAACAACGCGTACATGAGCTTCTACTTCGGCCACAACGGCACCATGTGCGGCACCGACGGGCCGCCTTCTACGGCTGCGGTCCTGGTGCAGAGAGGCACGTAGCGGCACCAGACTTGCTCACCTCGAACTGCAGTCCGAACTGACTGCTGGCCACGTAAGTCCCTGAGGGGTCGTGGTAGTAGACCGCGATGCCCCGCTCGGTCGCGAGACCATCGGCGGTAGGCGTCAGCTCAAGGACGAGGACGAATGACATGCCATGCGCGAGCCGGAAGCCGGCCAGAGGCTGGCGGTGTTTCCACGCGGGCTGCATGCCGGCGAAGTGCGGTGGCCAGTGCACCACGCCAAAGAGAACTGTTCCTGGCACCGCCAGGGCGGTGATCAGGCGCTCATGGCGCGAGTGCAGTAGCACGGCGCGGTCCATGACCACGCTGGCAGGCCCGTGGTTGGTGAACTCGTCAATGCCGAATGTCCACGGCTGACCGACGCCGGCGGGCGCGCAGACGGTGCCGCCCATGGTCGGCGATCCATAAGGACCTCCGCTGAGCGGGCCGTCAGTGGCCGGACTGCCGCCGCCACCGCTGCATCCGCATAGGACGGATGCCGGCGCCAGTGCCGCGAGACGCAGCAACTTCCCGCGCGCGCTCCGGGTCGGCATTCCCAAAGTGTAACCTTCGCGGGCATTGTGCCTGGCGTCGTGCAAGCTACGGCCACCGACGACTTGTTAGGCCCCAGTCCGCAGGTCCTCGGCCAAAGTCTGCTGCCCGCTGCGCGTCAAGCCCCCTGACGGTCGAGGCCGAGGTCGGAAAGTGCTCTGCTACCCCCGCCCATGCGAGGCCGGTTTGACAGTGCCTATCGCTCGCCGCGCAGCAACTCGCGTAAGACGGCGTCTATAGAGCGCGGGGCAGTCCGAGACCCGCGTGATGGTCGGTTAGGGCGATACGTAGTACGCAGCCGGTAAGATGCCCTGGTGGGCAGTGCCCTGGGCAGTGCCCTGAGCAGTGCCCTGAGCAGTGCCCAGACCCCGAAGACTTCGCCAGTCTGTTCGACGGGACCAAACCGGTGTTCGAGAGGAAAGTTCTGGGTCACTATCTGGGTCACGATCTGAGCAGATCTGGAGATCTGACAGGCAGTGCCTGATCAAGGGATCCGCAGGTCAGAGTACCGGGATGTAGCGCAGCTTGGTTAGCGCGCCTGCTTTGGGAGCAGGAGGCCGCGGGTTCGAATCCCGCCATCCCGACCATCCCGACCAGGTCAGAGCGTTGTGGATCTTGCTCGAGGCTCGAGTGGAGCCAAATTGGGAGCCTGGTCAGTGGGTGGCAACGGCCTGCCAACCCGGCCGATGGGGATGGCTATCGCGCGCTTCGCTGTGAGTGGCGCAGTCAGGGCGCGGACCCGGCTCGCAAAGCATACTTATTGATGCATCGGCGGCTAGCCCGCGGTAACCCCGGCGACGAAGGCCGGCAGGTAGCCGTCGGCCTGTCCGGTCGCAGTCGGGTGATAGGACTCATCGATGTCGAGGAAGTTCACCGAGTGCAGCCAGCGGCTGGAGTCGCAGATCTCGTGCCCGGCGAAGTACGGCCGGACGTCGATGTAGGCATCGCCGTGGCTGGCGGCGGCGTTGGCGATCTGGCCGTCGAGTATCCCGGCTGCCTGGTTGAGGTCGGTCCGGTCGGTGGTGCTCAGGCCAATGCAGGTAGAGGACTTGGACAGGTCGTAGAGGTCCGGGTACCCGAGGACAACGACTTCGGCACTCGGGGCATCCGCGGCTATGTCGGTCAGGACTGAGCTGAGCGCCCCCGGAAGCGTGCTGATCATCTCCGACTCTGCCTTATCAATGGCGCTGACGCAGGTGCTGGTCGAGTCCAGCACACAGGTTTCCATGACCGAGCTGAAGCCCACGTCGTTGCCGCCGACGGTAATGGACACCAGAGTGGTCGTGCCGCTCAGTGCGGACAGCTGGCCGCTGATGACCGAGCTCGTCGTCGCGCCGGAGCAGGCGACCGAGACATAAGACGCCGGATCGTTGGCATTTGCCCACAGCTGTGAGTAGGCCTCCGTGCTGCGGTCACACGAACCGCTCGAGCTGGTGTAGCTTCCGGCGCCGACCCCGGAGGAGTAGGAATCGCCGAGCGCGACGTAGCGGACGGCCGTATGCGCGCTCGCCGGGCTAGCCAGCAGCAGAGGGGCCGATGTGGCCGCAAATGTGGCGGCTACGGCGGCAACCAGGCGGGACGGGCGGGCAAGTCGCATCAGCATAAGGCGCTCCAGCTGCCGGGCGGTCTACTCTCTACCACTGAGTAACATCGAGCGCGCAGGGCTGTCAATATTTCCGGAAGATCAGTACATGTCCCGGAGTGATGCGCCAGCGTGAACGACGGCGAGCGATCACAGGCGATGCCGGCGACCGTACGCGCTGAGCTGGCGGAGGTGCCGTCCTCTGCTTCGAGTCCTACTAGACCAGCAGGCATACGCGGTCTCAGGCGCGCAGAATGTACTTCCGGGCGAGGCGGGTGGCGGGCCCGATAGCGGGCCCGCCACGGGAGCCGCCCGTCTAGCGCCGCGTCGCCGAACTGATCCGAGCCTCTCGCAGCAGGTTCGGCCAGTGCTTGGAGGAGGTAAGTTCGGATGGAATGCATGGTCCATCCGGATTGGACCGGGTGAGAGGAGGCGGTCGCCGATGCGCTGGCTCAAGGTAATCGCTATCGCCGTCGCTGTCGTGGTCGTCTTCGTCGTGATCTCTGCGGTGGCGCACATCCTGTACCTGGTCGGCGTTGGCCTGCTGATCGCCGCTGCGCTCTTCGCCGCGGTCAAGGGATGGGAGAAGACCAAGCGCGCCCGTGAGCGCCGTGAGGAGCGCCGTCAGCAGCGTGAGGAGCGCCGCGCCCATCC
>DATHPF010000037.1:0-19336 GCA_035484155.1 Streptosporangiaceae bacterium | reverse complement strand
GTGGCGCCTTCCGTCATCAATTCCGGGGCCGGCTCGGTCGCGACCCAGTCGACGTACTCCCGCCACGTGGCAGGCGTGGGCGTGCCGGGCTCGATCGGATGGCCGCTGGCCTCGGCCAGCAGATGAGTCCAGGTCCTGGGCACGACCTGGACGAGCTGGTAGCCACCACCACCGGTGAGCAGCCAGTTGCCGTCCGCCGTCTCGTGGGCGAGCTGATGCACCAGGGCGTGCGCGGCACGCTGCGCATCGATGGTGACCCGGAGATCGGCCAGGGGATCGCTCCAGTGCGTATCGCAGCCGTGCTGGCTGACGAGGATCTGCGGCCGGAACTGGCGCAGCAGCGGCGGCACGACCGCGTGCAGGGCCCGGAGCCAGCCCGCGTCCCCGGTACCGGCCGGCAGAGCGACATTGACAGCGGAGCCGTCCGCGTCCGGGCCCCCGGTCTCTGACGGCCGGCCAGTGCCGGGGAACAGCGTGGCCGGATGCTCGTGCATGCTGATCGTCAGCACCCGCGGGTCGTCCCAGAACGCGGCCTGCACGCCGTCGCCGTGATGCACGTCAATGTCCACGTACGCGACTCGCTCGGCGCCCTGCTCGAGCAGCCAGGCAATCGCGATCGCCGGGTCGTTGTAGATGCAGAAGCCGCTGGCGTTGCCGCGCATGGCATGGTGCAGACCGCCAGCGATGCTGGCACCGTGCTGCGCAGAGCCGGACCAAACGGCACGGACTGCGGCCAGCGTGGCGCCGGCAACGAGCGCGGACGCTTCGTGCATCCCAGCGAAGACCGGGTCGTCCGCAGTACCGAGCCCGTGTTTCAGCAAGGTCGCCGCGTCGACGGGCGCCGCGTCGACCGGCGCCACGTCGATCGGGGCCGCGTTGGCCTGCGCCTCGTCGCGGCCGGCCGCGAGCGCGCCCGCGGCCTTCACAACGGCGATGTACTCGGCGGCGTGGACGAGCGAGAGCTCGGCGTCCGTGGCCGGCGGTGGCGTCGACATCGTGACGCCGTCGCAACTCAGCAGCCCGAACGCCTGCGCCAGCTCCATCGTGAGCTTGACCCTGATGGGCGCCAGCGGGTGATCGGGTCCGAAATCGTAGCTAGTCAGCCGTTCGTCCCAGGCCACGTGCAACGTACACGTCACGCGAGTGATCCTTCCGACGTCGTGCGGATAGCCTGCCACATTGCCCTTCTGCTTGACACGGTGAATGTCTGCTAGTTATAGTGAGCAAGACGAGGAAGCCGATCCTGAGGAGGAAAAGATGGCCGAGTCCAATGTCGCTCAGGACCTCACCAACGAGGTCCTGACCACCATCGCCAAGAGCCAGGCCGCGGTCGTAGACGCGATCGAGACCTGGGCCAGCGCTGTGCAGTCGATTAAGCCCGACCTGCCGGCGATGAATCTGCCGTTCGCCGACAAGCTGCCCACGCCGCACGATGTCGTCGCGAGTGCGTACAACTTCGCTGAGCAGTTGCTGGCCAGCCAGCGGAAGTTCGCCGAGGACCTGCTGACGGCGACCGCGCCGCTGCTGACTCCCGGCCAGCCGACCGCGAAGTAAGACGGCGCGGTTGCGCACCACTAGCGCCCAGGTAATCCGACAGAGATATTCCCACCGCAGCGCGCGGCAGGCACGGCCTGCCGCGCATGCCGGTGAGCGGAGCCTGGGATACTGATGCGCCAGAGGGGATGGTCATGACCAGCCAGTGGGATGCGCAGATGGAGGCTTTCGGCGCCTTCGTCCGGAGCCAGCGCAAGCTGGCGAATCTGACGCTCCGCCAGCTAGCCGAGCTGACGAGCCTGTCGAACCCGTACCTGAGCGAACTTGAGCGCGGCATGCACCAGCCGTCGGTGCGCGTGCTCAAGCAGCTCTCCGACGCGCTGAATGTGTCGGCGGAGATGCTCCTGACGCAGGCCGGCCTCATCGACCGACGCACTGATCGCGAGGCCGCCGACGACGCCGGAGTCGAGCACGCGATCAGGACCGATGCGACGCTCGACGACGCGCAGAAGTCAGCGCTCCTTGCGGTGTACCAGAGCATGACCCGGCCCGCGCAGGCGGCTGATTAGCGCGGAGCGTCCATGCGCGTGCGGAGCTGCCAGTGACCTCCCGGCCTAGCTACGCCCTGCTCGCCGACGGCAGCACCGTCGAGATACGGCCCGCCGAGCCGGCGGACGTTGCGGATGTCCGGCAGATGCACGATGAGCTGTCGCCAGCCAACTCCTACTTCCGGTTCTTCAGCTACAGCCAGCAGGCGCCCGAGCGCGAGGCACAGCGGCTCTGCCGGCCTGAGGACGCTGATCACGTCGCGTTGCTCGCCCGGCTGGACGGTCGGCTGGTCGGCGTGGCCAGCTACGAGCCGGCCGGCCGTCCCGGTGTCGCCGAGATCGCCTTCGCGGTGTCCGACGAGATGCACGGCCGTGGTGTCGCGACCTTGCTGCTCGAGCACCTGGTCTCAATCGCCAAGCAGCGCCGGCTCACGGCGTTCGCCGCCGAGACCCTGCCGGACAACATTGCCATGCAGCGGGTCTTTGCCGACGCGGGCCTGCCGGTCGAGCGCCAGTTCGTCGACGGCCTGATCGAGCTCGTCATGCCGCTCCCCGGGCACGACGGCGGTCAGCTCGATCACTATCTGGACGTGGTGGCCGGCCGGGCCAGTCGCGCGGAAGTCGCGAGCCTGCGCCACCTCCTGCTGCCCGAGTCGGTCGCTGTCATCGGCGCGGGCCGCCGTCGCGGCTCTGTCGGCCGCGAGATCCTGCACAACATCGTCGCGGGCGGCTTCGCCGGGCCGGTTTACGCGGTGAACCCGCAGGGCGACTCCATGGCGGGCCTGGCCTGCCTGGCCTCGGCGGCTGACCTGCCGCTTGGCGTCGACGTCGCGGTGATCGCGGTACCGCCGCCCGAGGTGCCGGGCGTGGCGGCGGCCTGCGGACGTCGCGGCGTGCACGCGCTCATCGTGATCACCGCGAGCCTTGGCGGTGGCGGCCCTGACCTGCTGGCGATCTGCCGCCAGTACGGGATGCGGCTGGTCGGCCCGAACTGCTTCGGCGTTGCATCCACGACCGCGCATCTCAACGCCACGTTCGCGGCCGGCGAGCCGAAGCCGGGCATCGCCGGGGTGGTGATGCAGTCCGGCGGCGTCGGGATCGCGCTGCTAGAGCACCTGCGCCGACTCGGCATCGGCGTGTCCTCGTTTGCGTCCGTGGGCGACAAGTACGACGTGTCGAGCAACGACATGCTGACCTGGTGGGAGCAGGACGAGCAGACGAAGCTCGCCGTGCTCTATGTCGAGTCCTTCGGCAATCCGCGCGGGTTCGCCCGGACAGCGCGCCGTGTCGGCCGCAAGCTGCCGGTGCTGACGGTCATCGCCGGCCGGTCGGCGGCCGGCCAGCGCGCGGCGGCGTCGCATACAGCCGCCTCGGCGACATCGCTGGTCACGCAAGAAGCGCTCTTTGGTCAGGCCGGAATCATCGCGACGCACAGTCTGGGCGAGCTGATCGAGGCCGCTGCGTTTCTGTCGTGCCAGCCGCTGCCGGCTGGCCGCCGCGTCGCCATCGTCTCTAACGCCGGCGGGGCAGGCGTGCTGGCGGCCGACGCGTGCGGCGACGCCGGGCTGACGGTCGCCACGCTCGCCCCGGCGACGCAGCGGCGCCTCACCGAGCTGCTGCCGGCCGGAGCGACAGTCGCCGGGCCAGTGGACACCTCGGCGAGCGTGAGCGTCGAGGCATTCCGCGCTTGCCTGGAGGCGGTGGCGGCAGACGATTCAGTCGACGCCGTGCTGGCGATCGGCGTGCCCACCGCCGTTGCCGATCTCAGCGCCGCTATCCTCACGGCGCGGCTAGACAAGCCGCTCGCCGCCACTTTGCTGGACCAGCCGGAGGCCGTGAGCCTGCTGCCCGCGGGTCACGGCCCGGCCAGCGCCGGCGCTACCGCGGCCAGCAGGGCGAGCACTCCGGTCTACGGTTACCCAGAGAGCGCGGCAACGGCCCTGGCGCACGCCGTCCGGTACCGGGAGTGGCGTGACTCGCAGTCCGGCCAGGTACCTGATTTCAGGGACATCGACATCGTCGCCGCCCGCGCGCTGATCGGCGCCTTCCTGACGGCCAGCCCGGACGGCGGCTGGCTGGGCCAGGCCGATGCGGCTGCGCTGCTCGCCAGCTACCAGATCCCGATGGTGGCTACCCGGACCGCCGCGGGCGGAGTGGAGACCATCGTCGGCGTCGTGCAGGAGCCGGTCTTCGGGCCGGTCGTAGTGTTCGGTCTCGGCGGGGTCGCCACCGAAGTCCTCGGCGACCACGCCGCCCGGCTGGCGCCGCTGACAGACACCGACGCCGCCGAGCTGATCGCCACCGTCCGCGCGGCACCGCTGCTGTTCGGGCACCGCGGCTCGCCGGCCGTCGACACGGCCGCGCTGGCAGATCTGCTGCTGCGGGTGTCCCGGCTAGCCGACGACCTGCCAGAGGTCGCCGAGCTTGAGCTCAACCCGGTCATTGCCAGGCCCGACGGCGTGCACATCGGGGATGTCCGGGTCAGGGTCGCCGCGGCCGCCCCGCGCGACCCGTTCCTGCGCCAGCTCAGGTAGCTGCCAGCGATGGGGCTGCATGGGGACTAAGGACCCCGTTCCCAGGGCTTGTTGGCCCTGCTCCTGCCTGCGGGGATGCGCGAGCCTGTAGGTGGGATCACGGACTGAAGGAGTCGAGGATGAGCGCGGGACAGCAGCGGTTGCCAGGGCACCGGATCGTCGTGGGCGTGGACGGCACGGAGGCGGCGCAAGGGGCCCTCGCCTGGGCGATCCGGCAGGCGGAGCTCACTGGCGCTACGGTCGAGGCGGTCATCGCCTGGCACTACCCGGTCGCAGTTGGCGGCGGGCCGTTCGCGCCGGTCGCAATGCTGGACACCGACTTCGCCGCGACGGCGGGGCGCGTACTTACCACGGCCATCAGTGCGGCAGCCGTCGCGGCGGGCCTGGTCAAGGTCAGTTCGACGGTCCGCGAGGGTAACGCCGCGGAGGTCCTGATCGACGCCGCGGAAGGCGCTGACCTGCTAGTGGTGGGCAGCCGGGGACACGGCGGCTTCGCCGAGGCGCTGCTCGGCTCGGTGAGCCAGCACTGCGTGCACCACGGCCGGTGCCCGGTCGTCATCATTCCGGGACTCAAAGCGGCGCCGCCGAGCCGCGAGCTGCAGGACGCCTAGCCGCTGACGCGGACGCGACGCCCGGTGGTCACGTGCGGGGACAGGCGCACGTAGATGTTGCGTTCGTCGCCCGCCCACGGCTCGATGTGGAGGGCCCTGGCGTGGCTCAGCTCCGCATCGCCGCCGATCGCGCTGGCGGTGCCGGTGATCAGCACGCTCCAGCCTTCTCCCAGGGCATCGTCGAAGTGGTCGACATCGAAGGAGACCTGCTCCTCGTGAATGCCTTCGATGATCTCGGAGTCGGCGCCGGTCCGGAAGACCACGTCGGCGCCATCCACCTTGAAGTTGACCGGGATGGCCACTGGCCCCCGGCCAGCCTGGACAAACAGGAATCTGCCGATGCCGCCGGGCGCGATCAGTGCCCGGCACTCCGCCTCGGTCAGCTTGCGCAGCGTGGGGTTCCTGGCCGCCGATCGCTGCCCTGGCGGCATGTTCATCCCCGCGCCTTCCAGCGTGCCGGGCGCGACGTCCAGCGCTGCGGCCAGCCGGATGAGCGAAGCGGGCGTCGGGGCGGCGGCCGGGCTTGACTCCAGGTAGCTGAGGTACTGCGGCGACATCCCGGCGCGATCGGCCACCTCCGCGACGGACAGGTGCGCTTCGTCGCGCTGCTCGGCGATGCGCCTGCCGAGGTCCGTGCCGCCTGAACTGGCACCGTTAGCCATAGTTCCTCCAGTGAGCCCGGCCGCTCTGGCCGTCCCCGACAAAGCCCGAGCCGCGTTCGCAGCAGACCGGTCCGCCGCCAACTTTACGGACATCGTTCCGGTCAGGCCGGGGCGGTCAGCCGTGCCGCCACGCACACCCCGGCGGACGCAAGCTGAATTTTGGGCTAACGAAACCGGGCGCAGGCCTTTAGTCTGCCTTCATACAGGCTCTTCGCCCTGCTCGGGATGCTTCTGGTGGCGCACCGCGCAGCCGAGAGCCTGGACCCGGAGGTGCTTGCGATGAAGCAGCAGCGCTGGCAGCGACTGCGCCGCATCCTGGTTGGCGATGACAACTCGCTGCGGCGCCACGTGGACAAGCTGGAATCCGCGGTTGTCGTCAGCCTGGTGATCACTTTCGGAGTCGCCGCGCCGGTGCTCGCCATCTCCGCCGTCCAAGCTGTCAGTGCCGCCAGCGATCGGCAACTGCACGCCGAAAGCAACTGGAAGCAAGTGCCAGCGGTCCTGACGCAAAGCGCAGCGGCCGGGGTGGTCGGGCTCGATGGTGAGTGGGATACCTCGTGGGTGACGGCGAAGTGGACCGCGCCTGACGGCGCCCACTGCAGGGGCATTGTCGCTGTCGACCTCAACGCGCGGGCCGGCCAGTCCGTCCCGGTCTGGGTGACGCCGGCTGGCCAGCTGAGTCCGGCGAAGCTGACCGGAAGAGCCGTGGCCGACCGGGAGGCCATGGCGGCGACGGCCGTCTGTCTCGTCCTGGCCGTGGCGTTGTCGATTACGGGGTGCGTCGTCCGGGTACTGGCTAACCGGCGCCGGATGGCCGGCTGGACTAAGGCATGGGAGGCCATCGGCCCGCGCTGGTCGTCGCTGCGGTAGCGGGCCCGCACTGGTCGTTGCTGCGGCAGCGGCGGCGGCCCGCGCCAGCCCCAGGCAGCGACAAGCCCCACGTAGCGACCAGCCCCAGCAGCCGGAGGACAGATGCGAGCCTGGGTCGTAGAGCAATGCGGACCCATTGACGGGGGACCGCTCCGCCGCGTGGAGCGCGCGGAGCCGGAGCCTGGCCCGGGCCAGATCCGCGTCCGGATCAGCTGCTGCGGAGTCTGCCGGACCGACCTGCACCTGGCCGAGTGCGATCTCCCGCCGAAGCGCCCGGAGGTAACTGTCGGCCATGAGATCGTCGGCCGGGTCGACGCGCTGGGTGCGGGCGCTGGCCGGTTCGCGGTCGGCGCCAGGGTGGGCGTGCCGTGGCTGGGCAGCACGGACGGGACCTGCACCTGGTGCCGCCGCGGCGCCGAGAACTTGTGCATCAGCCCGACGTTCACCGGGTGGGACGTGGACGGGGGTTACGCCGACGCGTGCGTCGCCGACGAGGCGTTCGTCTACGAGCTGCCCGAGTCGGTCAACGACGAGCACGCCGCTCCGCTGCTGTGCGCCGGCATCATCGGCTACCGGGCGCTGCTGCGGGCCGACGTGCCGGCCGGCGGTCGGCTCGGCATCTACGGCTTTGGCGGCAGCGCGCACATCACCGCCCAGATCGCGTTGCATCAAGGGCTGCGGGTGCACGTGCTGACCCGAGGCGAAGGCAACCAGCAGCTAGCTGCCGAGCTCGGGGTCGACTCGGTCGGCGGCGCGGCAGACATGCCGCCCGAGCGGCTCGACGGGGCCATCCTGTTCGCGCCCGTAGGTGACCTCGTCCCGGTGGCAATGCGGGCGCTGGATCGCGGCGGCACCCTGGCGATCGCGGGCATCTACCTGTCCGACATTCCGCGGATCAATTACGCCGACGAGTTGTTCGAGGAGCGCCAGGTCCGCAGTGTCACCGCAAACACCCGCCGCGACGGCGAGGAGTTCCTGACCCTGGCCGCGCGATTCGGCATCAGGCCGACGACGGTCGCCTATCCGATGGCGAGCGCGCCCGCCGCGCTGGTGGATCTCGCTCACGGGCGGTTCAGCGGGGCAGCGGTGCTGCACAACGAAGCCGCCTAGCCGCCTAGCCGCCGCGGCTATTCGCCGGGTCCCACTAGCACGTCACGGGCCTGCCGGTGTCGGCGCTGCCGCTCAGTTCCGCGCCGAGCAGGCGGCTGTTAGCTCGGTGCGCGGACGACGACAAACTCGGCCTGGCGGCGCAGCCCGAAGCCGAGCGCCGAGTACAGCCGGATGGCGCTGACGTTGTCGGCCGCGGCGTGCAGGAACGGCGTATCGCCGCGGTCCCTGATCGCCGCGGTCACCGCCAGTGTGAGCCGGGTCGCGAGTCCCTGGCCACGGAACTCCGGAGCAGTGCACACCGCGCTGATCTCCGTCCAGCCCGGCGGGCGAAGCCGTTCGCCGGCCATGGCGGCCAGCACGCCGTCCCGCCGGATGCCGAGGTATCCGCCAAACTCGATCGTGCGCGGCAGGAACGGGCCGGGCCGCGTCCGGGCTGCGAGGTCAAGCATCTCCGGCACGTCGGCGGGACCGAGCGGGACCGCGTCAGCGTCGTGGGCGCCGACCGCCTTGTCGGCCACCAGCTGGACGCCGTCGATGCGCATCACGACGTGCCAGCCCGGCCCCGGCTCGGCCGCAACCCCGGCCGTCGCTACGATGCCGGCCGGGCTGGTCAGCTTCGCCAGATCGGCCCAGGCGTCCGCGCCAGGCTGGTCGGGCAGCGCGATGAACGGGGAGACGTCGGCGGGATAGCGCAGCGCGACGCCGTGACGTTCGGCCAGGTGGGCCTGCGGGCCGAGGAGCGCCGCCATGGCGGGATTGTCCAGGGGATGCGCAGTGACCATGGCCGCAGCCTAGCGAGCCGGATGCGCGCCGCTGAGTTGCTCGTCAGTGTTACTGCTGGCCGCGCAGTGCGGCTGTCACCGCACGCAGTTCGGCTGGGTCTGGTGCGTACGGCGCGTAGATCGAGATCCGGTCGATGACGTCACCGAATCGCTGCTTGATCGTGGCCGCCACGTGCGCTGGGCTCCCGCTGACGGCGAAGGCGTCGAGCACGTCGTCAGTGATGAGCGTGCCCATCTCGGCCCACTCCTGCCGCCTGGACAGCTGGTTGAGCCGCTCGTGCAGCTCGCCCCAGCCGTGCATGTCCAAGACCGGCCGGTAGGCCGGCGTCGAGCCATAGAAGGCGATCTGCGCGCGCACCGCCGTCTGCGCCGCAGCCAGCGTGTCGGGGTCGCTTCCGATCGCGGCCAGGACGGGCAGGCACAGCGTGAAGCCGTCCAGATCGCCGCGCGCGGACAGCAGCGCCGGCACAGTGCGCTCGCGCAGGTAAGCCTCGGTGGTGAAGCTGTGACAGAGCATGCCGTCGGCGACGCGTCCCGCCACGGCGGTCATCTGCTGCCCGACGGCGGCAAGGAAGATCGGCGGATTGCCGTGCGGGTTTGGCCCCGGGTTAAAGAAGTCGGTCATGAGCGTGTGCTGGTAGAACTCGCCGCGGAAGGCAAGCTTCGCACCGGTGGCCCAGCTGCTCCAGATCGCGCGGATCGCCGCAATGAACTCTTCCATCCGCGCGGCGGGATGACTCCATTGCATCGAGAACCGCCGCTCGATGTGCGGCCTGACCTGCGAGCCCAGCCCGAGCTGGAAACGGCCGCCGGCGATGAGCTGGATGTCGTTCGCCAGTACGGCCAGGTTCATGGGGTTACGTGCGAACGCGACGGCGATCCCGGACTGGAGCGTGATAGACGTCGTCGCGCGCGCCGCGAGCGCCAGCGAGACAAAGGCATCGTGCCTGGTCTCGGCGACGCCGAAACCGTCGTAACCAGTGGCCTCGGCGGCGATGGCGGCGGCCTCGATGCCGAGGGGATTGTCGGCGATCTGGGCGGCCGCGTCGATCAGCATGCCGGACGCAATCGCGAGGTGACGAGCGCCTCGGTCCACGCGTCACCGCTCATCGCAGGACTCCTCTGGCTGGCGTGCTTCAGAACCTAGCAACGCCAGCCCGGCGGCTACGCAGGCAGCCCCGGCAGTCACGGCACGGCACAAGCGGATAGCGCGAGCGATGTCCGCCGGCCCCGGCGGACGACCGGTGCCAAGCTCCGGCCGGTGCTCTGTCCGGCCCGCGTAGCTGAGGGTGCCGCCGAGCCGGACACCGAGCGCGCCAGCGAACGCCGCCTCGCACCAGCCAGCGTTCGGGCTGGGATGCCGCGGGCCGTCTCGCTGGGCTGTGCGCCAGGCGCTGGCCGGCTGACCGGCCACGACGGGGGCGAGCGTGGCGGCCAGGAGCGCTGTCAGGCGGGACGGCGCCCAGTTGGCAATGTCGTCTAGTCGCGCGGACGCCCAGCCGAATCGCTCGTATCGCGGCGAACGGTGGCCAACCATCGCGTCCAGTGTGTTGACGGCGCGGTATCCCGTCAGGCCGGCGGGTCCGGCCAGCGCTCCCCAGAGCAGGGGCGCGACGATCGCATCGCTCGTGTTCTCGGCGACCGACTCGACAACTGCCCTGGCGATGCCGGCCGCATCGAGATGTGCAGGGTCACGACCGCACAGGCTCGGCAGCCGACGGCGGGCCCTGGCGATGTCGCCGTCCGCAAGCGCCAGCCGGATGAGTTCAGCCTCGCTAGTCAGCGATCGGGCCGCCGTGACCGCCCAGGTGCACGCCATCGTGATGATCAGCTGGGCCGCCGGATGACGCCGGGCGAGGCGCGATGCGGCGAGGGCAGGCGCGGTCGCCACCGCCAGGCAGCAGGCCGCGAAGCCGGCGCCGCGGGCACAGCTGTCTGCGTAGCTGGCGTGCTCGATGGCCGTCGCGCAGCTGCCGAAGAGCGCGACCGGGTGACCGTGCCGCGGATCGCCGAGCATCGCGTCTGCGGCCACGCCTGCGAGCAGGCCACTGGCGAGAGCACGGGCGTTTTGCCCTGGTGGCCTGGCGCCTCGGGCCGGCGGCGGGTGAGAGGACACGCACGAGATCATGGCAGCCGCCGGCGAAGCTGACCGCCAGCGGATGGAAACGTCCGCTTCGTCACGCTTGCGCGTCAGGGCGCTGCCGTCTGCCTAGGACGCGTGTACCTGCGGTACGAAGTCTTCGTACCGCAGGTACACCCGTTTGGGCTAGGAAACCATCCGCCCTCCGGTCGGCACGCGAAATGCCTGCTTAGTCCCGGTTCGCTGATTGTCAGGGCCAGGTCATCGGCTGAGACGCCTGTTGACACAGCAGATTTGCAATGCAAAGCTGCTGGCATAGCAACTGCGGGAGACTTGAATGGCAGTGCGAGACGTGGACCCGGGCGGTGAGCATCCGACCGCCGGCCTGAGCGAGGTTGTGCATCAGCGTCACCGGCTCGGCATTCTGACGATCACCTCCCGCGCACGTCAGGCGGAGTTTGGCTATCTCCAGGAGGCCCTGGGCCTGACGTCAGGGAACCTCTCGACGCACCTCACCGTGCTCGAGGACGCGGGCCTGGTCCGGGTCGAGCGCGGCTACCAGGGCCGCCGCGCCCGGACCTGGGTGAGCATCACCGGCGCCGGTCGCGCTGCGCTGGCCGCCGAGATAGCAGCGCTCGCGGCGCTGGTCCGCGAGCACGACGAAGCAATGGACACCGGACACGCCGGAGGCGGTCATGAACGAGACACCTGAGCCTGGATCCGCGCGCCACCGCCGAGGTGAGCCGGGCCCGGCCCAGCTACTCGATGAGATGCGCGTGATCCGGGACCGCACGAGGGTCCTCGCGGCGGCGTACTGGGTACCGCTGCTGCTCTTCGGACTGGTCATCTGCGGGTCGCTGCCGTTCTACCAGCGGCTGGAAGCCTCGCATCAGGCGCCACCGGGCCCGCTGCCAAGCACGTGCGTGCCCGGCCAGCCTTGCCGGATCGGACCCGGAGCGGAGCACCGGATCGTCGTCACTTCGCTCGGCTGGTACTGGCAGGTTGCCATCCCCGTCGCCGTCGTGGTGACCGTCCTGTGGTACCGGTGGCGAGCCAACCGGGTGGGCCTGCGGACCCCGGAACGCGGATTCCTGATCACGGGCCTGGTACTGGGCGAGCTTGTCCTGCTGGTCTCGCTGCTGGCGACGGTAGGGCAACCGGGACAGCCGAACAGCATCATCGGCGACGCCAGGCACGTGGGATCCGTGCTGGTGATCGCGGCCGTCCTGTGGGTACTGGCATGGGCAGAGCGGAGCAGGGCGCTCGCCAGCATCGTCGCCGTGTATTTCGTGGTCGCGCTGACCGTGGCCGTGGTGACGAGCGGCGGCATCGGCGGCGGCTCGACCGGCGCGGCTGACATTAGCCTGACTGCCATGCGCTTGCTGGGCCTGATCCCGGCGCTGGTGCTGCTGGCGGCCGGGACCTGGGCCTGGTTCTGGCAGCGCCCGCGGCGGCCCGGGCTACACGATTGAGGTCTGATGCCCCGTCCAGTACGCGTCCCGCAGCAGGCGCTTGTAGAGCTTGCCCGTCGGATAACGCGGCAGCTCGGTCACGAAGTCGACAGTCCGCGGGCACTTGAAGTGCGCTAGCCGCTCGCGGCAGTAGTCGATCAGCTCCTGCGCGAGTTCCGGGCTGGCGCCGTCCGGATCCGCGAGTTGCACGACGGCCTTGACCTCTTCGCCGAGATCTTCGTTGGGCACGCCGATCACGGCGACGTCGAGGACGGCCGGGTGGCCGGAGAGCAGGTTCTCCGTCTCCTGCGGGTAGATGTTGACGCCGCCAGAGATGATCATGTAAGTCTTGCGGTCGGTCAGGTAGAGGTATCCGTCCGCGTCGACGTGGCCGACGTCGCCGACGCTGCTCGCGGTGCCGTCGCTGCTACGACTGTCGGCCGTCTTGACCGGATCCTGGAAGTACTGGAACGCCGTCGCGCCGCGGAACCAGATCGTCCCGTCGACGCCCGGCGGGCACGGGTTGCGGTCATCGTCAAGGATGAGCAGCTCGCCGAGAATCGGCCGGCCCACCGTGCCCGGGTGCGCCAGCCACTGCGCGCTGTCGCAGAAGGTGAAGCCGTGGGCCTCGGTGGCGCCGTAGTACTCGGTGATGATCGGGCCTAGCCAATCGATCATGGCCTGCTTCACATGCACGGGACACGGCGCGGCGGCGTGCACGATGCACTCCAGCGATGAGGTGTCATACCGGGCCCGGACGTCGTCGGGCAGCCGGAGCAGGCGGCTGAACATGACCGGCACCATCTGGCAGTGGGTCACCCGGTACCGCTCAACGAGCGCCAGCCAGAGCTCTGGATCGAAGTGCTCCATCACCACCGTCGTGGCGCCAAGCCGCAGCGAGGCTGACACGCTCGCGGCCGGCGCCGAGTGGTAAAGCGGGGCCGGGTTGAGGTAGGTCATGCCCGGCCTGAACCCGAACATCGCCGCCACAAAGTCCATCACCGGCAGCGGGTCGCTCGGCTCGGCGGCGGGCAGGTCGCGCTGGATGCCCTTGGGCTGCCCGGTCGTGCCGGACGAGTACAGCATGGCCGCGCCTAGCGACTCGGCCGGGACCGGCTCAGCTGGGCAGCTAGCGATGGCGGTTTCGTAGGACTCCCAGCGGGCCGGCGGGTTGCCAGATCCAGTCATCAGCATTCGCTCGAGACCCGGGCATCGTGCCGCCGCCGCCTGCGCCACCGGCAGCCGCGCGGCCGAGCTGAACAGCACCCGTGACTGCGAGTTGGACATGATGTAGGCGACCTCGTCCGGCGCCAGGTAGGTGTTGATCAGCGTGTAATACACGCCAGTCCGCTCGGCACCGCCCTCGATCTCGAGCATCCGGATGCTGTTTTCCATGAAGACCGAGATGTGGTCGCCGCGGTTCAGCCCGGCCGCGCGCAGCAAGTGCGCCGCGGCGTTAGCCCTGGCCTCGAACTCCGCGAACGTGACGGTCTCGCCCGTCGAGCCCATGATGATGGCTGCCTTGTCCGGATGATTAACGGCATGCTGTCGTGCGAACATGCGTCTCCCTCGGCGTGACCACGGTCGTTGGCGTCGAGATTACCGGCGCAGGCCGCCGATGGGCAGATGCGCAGCGAAGGCCGGATTGGACGGGCCCGATCGGTCAGGACGGGGATTCGCGTACCACCTCGGCTGGATCCTTGTCATCGCGCAGACCCTGGTAACGGGGATGGCGGAGCTCGCCGTCGGTGGTCCATTCGCTGAAGCCGACCTCAGCGACCAGACGCGGTTCGACCCAGTGCACACGGCTGCGCGGCAGCTTGCCCCGGTCGAACGGCGGGCTGTCGCGCTCCAGGCTGGACAGGGCCTCATGCAGCTGGCGCAGCACGCTGTCGGTGAATCCGGTCCCGACCTTCCCGGCGTAGGCCAGCTTCGCGTCGGCGTCGTAGTAGCCGAGTAGCAGCGCGCCGAACCCCTGACGCGAGCCCTGCGGATCGGTGTAGCCGCCGACGACGAACTCCTGGGCGTTCTCGCACTTGAACTTCAGCCAGTCGCGGGTCCGTCCCCCCCGGTAGGGAGCGGCTCCGCGTTTGGCGATGAGGCCTTCCCAGCGGTCGCGGCAAGCTTGCTCGAAGTACCGCTCCCCGTCGCGCTCGCGATGCTCGGTGTACCGCAGCGGGTCGTCGAAGGCGAGCAGGTCCCGCAGGATCTGCTTGCGCTGAAGCTGGGGGAGCGGCCGCACGTCCTGGCCGCCGGCGTACATCACGTCGAAGATGTAGTAATAGGCCGGGACGGCGCTGACCAGGCTCGGACTCGGGTGCGCCAGACCCAGCCGCTGCTGGAGCTGCGCGAAGCTCGTGGCGTCCCCGCTGAAGGCGACGATCTCGCCGTCCAGGATGTGGCCAGGAGAAGTGACCTGGGCTGACAGCGCCCCGGCGATGTCGGGGTACGTGCTGGTGATGTCGTGCTGGTTGCGCGACAGGAGCCGGATACCGGCGCTGTCGGCGAAGGCCAGGCACCGCTCGCCGTCGAGCTTGCGCTCGAAGACCCAGTCAGGATCGGAGAACCGCGCGCGCGTCAGCGTCGCCAGCTGCGGCTCGACCCATGCTGGCAGGCTTGCAGTCGTGCCAGCGCGGGCCTGGCCCGCCGGGGTTCTGCTCATCGGTCGTTCGTCGCCGCCTTCCGCCGGATCCCTTGCCAGGCTAACTCGCCGGGCACGGCGAGACCCCGCCGGGCACTGGGAGACCCGGCCGGCTTCCGTGACTTAGTCCTGCGACGTCAATAGGGATACGTCCGCTGGGGCGGGGGATTACCTGGAGATGGGATTTCAGGGTGCCATCTTCGATGTCGACGGCGTACTAGTGAACTCACCGCACTATGCCGCCTGGCGTGACGCGCTGAGCGAGCTGATGGAATCCGAGTGGGCAGACCTTCGCGATCAGACGACGTATGCGCCCGACCGGTTCACTGACGACGTCTACCAGCGCATTGTCGCCGGCCGGCCGCGGCTCGACGGGGCTCGCGCGGTACTGGATTACTTCGGCGTGCCGGACGCCGCCCGACGGGCCGAGCAATACGCCTCGGCCAAGCAGCAGCATATGACCCGGCTCATCACGTCGGGCCAGTTCGAGGCCTTCCCTGACGCGCTCCGCCTGGTTCTCGACGTCAAGGGCGCCGGGATTCGGATCGCGGCGGCGTCCTCGTCCAAGAACGCCGACGTGATCATGGATCACATCCAGATGGATGAATTCGCCGCGGAGCAGCACCTGGATCATCCCCTCATCCGGCCAGGGCTGACCCTGCTCGGGCTGCTGGATGCGGACGTGTCCGGTCGCGACCTGCCGCGGGGCAAGCCAGACCCGCTGATCTTCCTGACGGCCGCCGGTGAGCTGGGATTTGAGCCCCGCGGATGCTTCGTCGTGGAAGACGCGGCGGCCGGGGTCCAGGCGGCGAAGGCCGGCGGCATGGCAGCGATCGGCGTCGCCCGACTCGACGACGAAGAGATCCTGCGCGGTGCTGGCGCGGACCTGGTCGTGACCACGCTCGACGACGTCTCCCGCGCGGGCCTGGCCGAAGGCCGACTCAAGCGTCCGTAATGTCCGGACTCGTCATTGTGAGACCAGCTTTGTGAGGTCGGGCTCGCCGCCCGCATATTCTGTACCGCCCTGCACCGTGTCGCTCCTGGTGCGCGCATCCCCCCACATCTGGGAGAATGCAGGCCGGGTTGTCCTTCTCAGCCTATTGTCCAGCTATGAGGCGACGAGAGAGGCATTACGGCTTGTGATCGCCAAATCACGACGCGTGAGATTGGGCCTGTGCGCGATCGTCGCGGCCATGGCCCTGACGGCAGGCTGCTCGCAGGATGTGCGGGTACGCGACTCGGCCGACGTCAACAAGGTGCCGGTGCCGGTGCATACGACGACGGTCGAGCACTGGGGAACGTTCTTCGGTGACACCAAGGTCCTGGACCAGGCGATGTCGCCGGTCACGATGACCCTGCCCGGCACGGTCGCCGAGGTCGGCAGCTCGAACTCGACCGAGTACGCGCTGCTGACCGATGGCCGGCTGTACGCCTGGGGCCTTGGCACCGAGGGTGAGCTGGGCGACGGCGGGCACAGTAATTCTTTCTCCACGCCAGTGCAGGTGGAGTTCCCCCGCGGGGTGAAGATCTGGTCGATACCGACCGACGCCATGCCGTTCGACACCGGCCTGGCCATCGACACCAGCGGCCGGGTCTGGGGCTGGGGCGACAACTACGGCGATGAGCTATGCCTGGGGAACCGCAGGAGCTACGCCAAGCCTGTTCAGCTGCCGCTGACGCACGTGACATCGGCGGCGGGAGCGAACAATCATGCCTTGTACGACGCCGGCGGCGTCGTTTACGCCTGCGGCTGGAACGCGGACGGTGACCTTGGCACCGGCAGCTGGCGCAATACCGACAAGCCGGCGCCGGTCGTCGGACTCGACGGCTCGAAGGTCGTCGCCCTGGTGGCGTCGTTTGCGAACTCCGGCGCGCTGATGTCCAACGGACAGTATTTCGACTGGGGATACGACGGTGCGGGCCAGCTTGGCGACGGGAGCCTCGGCAAGCAGTCAGATGTCCCGGTCCTGGTCCACCTGCCAGCCAAGGTAAGGCAGGTCGCGCAGGGCGGTTCACTCTGGAACAACGGCCAGACGCTCGTGCTCCTGTCCGACGGGTCCCTGTGGGCCTGGGGCGACAGCCACGCCTGCCAGGTAGCAGTCGCGCGTCAGTCGGTGCCATCGCCCGTGCGGCTTGATGGCCCGGACGCGACGTACGTGGGGCTAGCCACCGGCTCCGCCACGTCCTACGCCGTCACGTCCACCGGCGCCGTCTATGCCTGGGGCGTCAGTCACGTAGGCCAGGTCGGCAACGGGCTGGGGAGCACCGTTTGCACACCGGTCAAGGTCACCTCCGGCGGCACGCTGATCTCGTCGACTGCGAACAATGTCGTGGTCAGCATCCCTGGCGCGAAGACGACGCCAGCCCCGTGACAGGTGCTCAGCGCGGCGGAGCGGCAAAGCCCGTCCTGGATCACGTCGCCATCGGCACGCGGACGCTCGCAGATGGCTGGGACCTGTTCGGCGGGCTGCTCGGCGGTTCCTGGGTCTACGGGGGTGACTCACCCGGCTTCTGGTGGGGCCAGCTGCAGTTCTGCACTGGCCCGAAGATCGAGCTGCTCACCCCGACCGGTGGCGCTGACGCCGCGTTCCTGGAGCGCTTCCTCACCGCCCGCGGCGCCAGTCCGCATCACTTCAACTTCATCGTTCCAGATATCGCCGCAACGCTATCGCGGCTGCGGGCCGTCGGCGTCGAGCCGGTCCAGGTCCGCCTCCAGAACCCCACCTGGAAGGAAGCCTTCCTGCATCCCAAGGACGCCCACGGCATCGTGGTCCAGGTCGCCGAGCAGTCCGGCAAGCCGCCGGAGCTACCGCCGCCCGCGCAGCTGCCGGTCGCCGGGCTCCCGACGGCCTTCTCGCTAATCGAGCACCATGTGGCGGACATGGAGGGCGCGCTCCGCCTGTTCGCCGAGGCGCTTGAGGGCGAGGTCGTCCGCAGGCAGGATACGGCGGAGGCAGCGGTCGCCGAGCTGACCTGGGACAACGGCGCACGTCTGCGACTGGTCCAGCCAATCCTGGCTCCCGCCGACGACCAGCCCGGCCGCGCTGAGGGGCTCAGGCACCTGCGCTTCACGCGCGACGGGCAGCAGTTCTCACCGGCAGACCGTAACCGGGCAGCGGACCTGGCACGCCAACTCGGCGTTTCGCTTCAACTCGGCGACTGACCCAGAGCTGGTGCCGTCACCGGCGTGTGGCAGCCGGCCTCGCCGACGTGTTGCCCGCCCAGGTCGCGGCTAGTGCCGCCGCGGCGAGGGCGCCGATGGCAAGCCGGCCTCCGTCCGCCTCCCCGAGGGGGACCCCGGCGTGCAGCGCGAGGGTCACTATCGCGACCCCCAGAGCCGTGCCGAGGCCGCGGGCCAGGTTGACCATGCCGCCCGCGGTGGCCGCGTGACGCGGCGGTACGGCGCTCATGATCTCGGCGTTGTTGGCCGGGATGTAGGCGCCCAGGCCGATGCCCAGCAAGCCCAGCAGGATCGCCAGTACGGTGACCGGGGCCGGGATCGCCAGCGCTGCCACCGATGCGCTGGCGAGCAGGCCGCCGGCGATACAGCGATCGCGGTTGGCCCAGGAGGCTGGCAGGAGCCGTTCGGCGGCCACCGCGGCCAGGCCGAACCCGGCGGGCAGCGCGGTGAGCAGCAGGCCGGTGCGCAGGGCACTGTCACCCCTGGCGGCCAGCAGTTGCGGAACGAGCACCAGGGGACCGAACAGCACGAGGTAGGCGCACAAGGCGCCACCGAGCGCAGGTGCCGTTCCGGACGCCGCCAGCATTCGGACATCGATAAGCGGCGCGGCGGCGCGGCGCTCCCACCAGGCCAGGCTCGCGCAGGCCAGGATGGCCGCGGCCGCCGATCCAGCGAGCAGCGAGACGGGCAGGCCGAGCCCCGACAGCGAGGAGAGGGCAACCAGCCCCCCGCCGGCGGCTGTGGCCAGCAGCGCGATTCCGAGCGGGTCGGCCCCTAGTCGCTGCGCGAACTGGCGGGTGCGAGGAAGCAGAAACCAGCCGGCGGCCATCGCGATGAGGCCGACAGGAACGTTGACGAGGAAGATCAGGCGCCAGCCCAGCGAGGCGATCAGCAGCCCGCCGACGAGGGGGCCAGCCGCCAGGCCCAGCGCCTGCGCGGCTGCCTGGATCGCCAGCGCCGTGCGACGGTCGGCCGCTGGCGTACTGGTCGCCACCAGCGCGACGCTATTGGCCTGCAACATCGCCGCGCCTGCCGCCTGCACCATCCGCAGCACGATCAGCGCAGTGAGGCTCGGAGCCAGGCCGCACGCTGCCGAGGCACCGGTGAAGACCGCGAACCCGTACAGGTAGACCAGCTTGCGGCCGAACCGGTCGGACCACCTGCCCACCGGCACGAGCAGCGCGACCAGCACCAGCAGGTACGCCAGCGACACCCATTGCACGCCAGCCAGGCTGGCGGTGAACTGGTGCTGCAGCGCCGGGAACGCCAGCGTCACGATGCTCGCGTCTAGCTGGCCCATGAAGGCGCCGAAGCAGACCGTTCCCACCGCCAGCCACGGCGCTAGCCGGTGCTCTCGTATCGCCGCTGGCCT
>DATHPF010000036.1:0-19229 GCA_035484155.1 Streptosporangiaceae bacterium | reverse complement strand
ACGACCTTGAGCCGCTTGAGCGCCCTGGCCTTCCGCTGGCCCTTGCCGGTCCGGATGATCTCGCGCAGGTTGGCGGCCTCGGCCTCGAGGTCGAAGCTACCCACGCGCTCCTGGATCGCCTGAGCGCCCATGCCGCCGCGGAAGTACCGGCCGAACCGGTCCCGCATCTCGCGGTAGAGCAACTCGTCACCTTCGAGGTCCTGAACCTTGAGGTTGCGGAACCTGGACCAGACCTCCTCGATCCTGTCGATCTCGCGCTGGGCGCGATCGCGGATCTGCTTGCACTCCCGGTCTGAGGCCTCGCGAACCTTGCGGCGCGCGTCGCCCTTGGCGCCCGCGGCCTCAAGCTCGGCCAGGTCCTTCTCGAGCTTCGCCTGGCGCGCCTCGATGTCGGCGTCCCGGCGCTGCTCGAGCTGGCCCTTCTCGACCGTGATCTTGGCCTCAAGGCTTGGCAGGTCGCGCCCGCGTGCCTCATCGTCCACGTAAGTGATCATGTAGGCGGCGAAGTAAATGACCTTCTCCAGGTCCTTCGGCGCCAGGTCGAGCAGGTAGCCGAGCCGGCTCGGTACTCCCTTGAAGTACCAGATATGGGTAACGGGTGCGGCCAGCTCAATGTGGCCCATCCGCTCGCGGCGCACCTTGGCGCGGGTAACTTCCACGCCGCACCGCTCGCAGATAATGCCCTTGAACCGGACACGCTTGTACTTACCGCAGTAGCACTCCCAGTCCCTCGTGGGACCGAAGATCTTCTCGCAGAAGAGCCCGTCCTTCTCCGGCTTGAGGGTCCGATAGTTGATCGTCTCCGGCTTCTTGACCTCGCCGTGGGACCACGTCCGGATGTCGTCCGCCGTGGCTAGGCCGATGCGCAGGTCGTCGAAGAAGTTAACGTCTAGCACGTTTGCATTCCCCTGGGGTAGTTCGTCGGACTTCTCGTAGCTGATCAGACCTCTTCGACGCTGCTCGGCTCTCGCCTGGACAGGTCGATGCCGAGTTCCTCCGCCGCGCGGAAGACGTCTTCGTCGGTGTCACGCATCTCGATGGCCGCGCCGTCGCTGGAGAGGACCTCCACGTTCAGGCAGAGCGACTGCATCTCCTTGATCAGCACCTTGAATGACTCAGGGATGCCGGGCTCGGGGATGTTCTCGCCCTTGACGATGGCCTCGTAGACCTTGACCCGACCGAGGATGTCGTCGGACTTGATGGTCAGCAGCTCCTGGAGCGCGTAGGCCGCGCCGTAGGCCTCCAGTGCCCAGACCTCCATCTCACCGAAGCGCTGGCCACCGAACTGGGCCTTACCGCCGAGCGGCTGCTGGGTGATCATCGAGTACGGGCCGGTGGACCTGGCGTGGATCTTGTCATCCACCAGGTGCAGCAGCTTCAGGATGTAGATGTAGCCGACCGCGATCGGGTCCTTGAATGGCTCGCCGGTCCTGCCGTCGTACAGCGTCGCCTTGCCGGTGGCGCCGACCAGCCGGTCGCCGTCACGGTTTGGCAGCGTGCTGGAGAGCAGGCCGGTGATCTCCTCCTCCTTGGCGCCGTCGAAGACCGGTGTCGCCACCGCGCTGCCCGCCGGAGCGGCGTCAGCATTGATCTTCTTCAGCCGCTTCTTCCAGTCAGCGTCCTGCCCGTCGACCTGCCAGCCGGTGGCGGCGACCCAGCCGAGGTGGGTCTCCAGCACCTGGCCGACGTTCATCCGGCCGGGCACGCCGAGCGGGTTGAGCACGATGTCGACAGGCGTGCCGTCGGTCAGGAACGGCATGTCCTCGACCGGCAGGATCTTGGCGATGACGCCCTTGTTGCCGTGGCGGCCAGCGAGCTTGTCACCGTCGGTGATCTTGCGCTTGGCCGCGACGTAGACGCGGACCAGCTCATTGACGCCAGGCGGCAGCTCGTCGCCATTGTCCCTGGTGAAGACGCGGACACCGATGATCTTGCCGGACTCGCCGTGCGGGACCTTGAGGCTCGTGTCGCGGACCTCGCGGGCCTTCTCGCCGAAGATGGCGCGCAGCAGGCGCTCCTCCGGAGTCAGCTCGGTCTCGCCCTTGGGCGTGACCTTGCCGACCAGGATGTCACCGGTGACGACCTCGGCACCGATCCTGATGATGCCCCGGTCGTCCAGGTCAGCCAGCACCTCGTCGGAGACGTTCGGGATATCCCTGGTGATCTCCTCCGGGCCCAGCTTGGTGTCGCGAGCGTCGACCTCGTGCTCCTCGATGTGGATCGAGGAGAGCACGTCGTCCTGGACCAGCCGCTGGGACAGGATGATCGCGTCCTCGTAGTTGTGGCCCTCCCACGGCATGAAGGCGACCAGCAGATTGCGGCCGAGCGCCATCTCACCGTTGTCGGTACACGGACCGTCAGCGATGACCTGGCCGACCTCGACCCGCTGGCCCTCGATGGCGACCGGCTTCTGGTTGAAGCAGGTGCCCTGGTTGGACCGGCGGAACTTGGCCACCAGGTAGTCGGTCCTGGTGCCGTCGTCGTTGGCCACGGTCACGTAGTCGGCGCTGACCTGCTCAACGAGGCCGGCCTTCTCGGCCACGATCACGTCGCCCGCGTCGACAGCCGCGCGGTACTCCATGCCGGTGCCGACCAGCGGCGCCTCGCTGCGCAGCAGCGGGACGGACTGGCGCTGCATGTTCGAGCCCATCAGCGCGCGGTTCGCGTCGTCGTGCTCGAGGAACGGGATCATGGCCGTCGCCACCGACACCATCTGCCGGGGCGAGACGTCCATGTAGTCGACCTCATCCGGGTGGATGTAGTCGACCTCGCCGCCCTTGCGCCGGACCAGCACGCGGTCGCCGGTGAAGCTACCGTCAGGCTCGATCGGCTCGTTGGCCTGGGCGATGACGTGACGGTCTTCCTCGTCCGCCGTCAGGTAGTCGATCTGGTCGGTCACCTTGCCGGCCCTGACCTTGCGGTACGGCGTCTCGACGAAGCCGAACGCGTTGACACGGCCGTAGGACGACAGGGAGCCGATCAGGCCGATGTTCGGGCCTTCTGGCGTCTCGATCGGGCACATCCGGCCGTAGTGGCTGGGGTGCACGTCGCGGACCTCGAACCCGGCCCGCTCACGAGACAGTCCGCCGGGGCCAAGCGCCGACAGCCGACGCTTGTGCGTCAGGCCGGCCAGCGGGTTGGTCTGGTCCATGAACTGCGAGAGCTGGCTAGTGCCGAAGAACTCCTTGATGGAGGCCACGACCGGCCGGATGTTGATCAGGGTCTGCGGCGTGATCGCCTCGACGTCCTGGGTCGTCATCCGCTCCCTGACAACCCGCTCCATCCGGGCCAGGCCAAGCCGGACCTGGTTCTGGATGAGCTCGCCTACGGTGCGCAAGCGGCGGTTGCCGAAGTGGTCGATGTCATCGGTCTCGACCGGGATCATCTCGCTGCCGGACTTCATCTCCTCCTCGCCGACGTGCAGCCGGACGAGGTACTCGATGGTGGCGACGATGTCTTCCTCAGTCAGGGTGCCCTGGCCGATGTTCTGTGCGAGCCCGAGCTTCTTGTTGACCTTGTAGCGGCCGACCTTGGCCAGGTCGTAGCGCTTGGGGTTGAAGTACAGGTTCTCCAGCAGCGCCTGCGCCGACTCCTTCGTCGGCGGCTCGCCCGGCCGCAGCTTGCGGTAGATGTCGAGCAGCGCGTCGTCCTGGCCGGTGGTGTGGTCCTTCTCCAGGGTCGCCCGCATGGACTCGAACTGACCGAACCGCTCCAGGATCTTGGCCTCGTCCCAGCCGAGTGCCTTCAGCAGGACCGTCACGCTCTGCTTGCGCTTGCGGTCGATGCGCACGCCGACGCTGTCACGCTTGTCGATCTCGAACTCAAGCCAGGCCCCGCGGGACGGGATCACCTTGCAGCTGTAGATGTCCTTGTCCGAGGTCTTGTCGACCTGGCGGTCGAAGTAGACGCCCGGCGACCGGACAAGCTGCGACACGACGACACGCTCGGTGCCGTTGATGATGAACGTGCCCTTAGCCGACATGAGCGGGAAATCGCCCATGAAGACGGTCTGGCTCTTGATCTCGCCGGTGGAGTTGTTGATGAACTCCGCCGTGACAAACATGGGCGCGGAGAAGGTCATGTCCTTGTCCTTGCACTCCTCCGCGGAGTACTTGGGCGGCTCGAACCGATGGTCACGGAACGAGAGCGACATGGTCCCGGTGAAGTCCTCGATCGGGCTGATCTCCTCGAAGATCTCTTCGAGGCCGGACTGCTCCGGCAGATTCTTGTGTCCCGCCTTCTTTTCCGCATCGAGCCGGGCACGCCAGCGCTCATTGCCAAGCAGCCAGTCGAAAGACTCGGTTTGCAGGGCAAGGAGGCTGGGGACCTCTAGAGGCTCGTCAATACGAGCGAAGGAGACACGACGGGGACCAAGAGCGGTAGCTGAGGCGCTGCGCGAGGCTGCCAACAGGGGTCCTTCCGAGCTTGTGGCGGACGGTGCACCGCGCGCACGCAAAACGCCCCGCGGCTACGCCGCTAGGGGTTTAGGGAGCCGAGGACGAGTTAGTGCAGCGCAAATTGGCAGTGTAGTCGAACGACACACCGCTGGTCAACTGTACGTCACTATGAGGTTCACGGTTGCAATGGAGCATCGCTTGTTCGAAGCAAAACGTCAAGCCCTGGATGCCTTGTGTCGCAACCTGAAACTATGAGACGAAGCTCACACTCACCAGCATGTTTCGGCCCCGATGGCGCGGGTATGAGGATAGATTCGGTCGATAGTTCAAGCGTTGGCGGGCCCAGAAGTATTCCCCGGACGTGACCATCGCCCCAAGTTTCGCCACCTAGCGCGCCTTCCGGTCCAGGGCCCTCGTGCCTTCTGGCGCAGGTCTCCGTCGCCCGAAGCAACCCCCGCCGTCCGGCGCAGCCCCGCCAGCCAGCCGACACACCCCCGCCATCCGCCGGCGCAGGGTCTTCTGCTCCCGGCCCTGCCAGCCACCGACAACCGGCCAGCCGACGCAGCCTCGCCAGCCAGCCGACGCACCCCCGCCATCCCGCCCGGCTCGTGCCTCCTGGCCCACAGTCTCCCCGTCGCGCAGCCCTGCCATCCGCCCGACGCAGGGTCTTCTGCTCCAGGCCCTGCCGGCCCGAGGCGACCGGCCGGCCGACACCGCATGCGCGCCCCTGACGCGTCCGATTCGTGAGGTTTGCGCTCGGGCTGGTCATCATTTCCCGGCAACCGTGCGCGCAAAAGCGGCGAGCCGGGCGCTCAGCTGCACGTCCTGCGGGAAATCTGCACCGGGGGGCTGGCCGACGCCCTCCTCGGCCCTCTGTAACGTCCGATTCGCGAGGTTTGGGTTGCGATTCAGACCTTCCGCCGGACCCGCGCGACGGCTGCCACCGCTCACGGGTCCGTGCACGGAGACCTGTGCGCGGAAGGGCCATGCACGAAGGCCCGCCGAGCCCGCATGGCGCGAGCTCGGCGGGCCTTCAGGCTGAAGCGTCCCTGTGCTTAGTACTACCTGACGGTGACAGTGGCGCCGGCGCCCTCGAGGGCAGCCTTGGCCTTCTCCGCCGCCTCCTTGTTCACGCGCTCCAGCAGCGGCTTGGGCGCGCCGTCGACGAGGTCCTTGGCCTCCTTGAGCCCAAGGCTCGTCAGGGTCCGGACCTCCTTGATGACCTGGATCTTCTTGTCGCCAGCGGCCTCGAGGATGACGTCGAACTCGTCCTTCTCCTCGGCCTCTTCGGCCGCGGGGGCGCCACCACCAGGGGTGGCAGCCGCGACGGCAACCGGCGCGGCGGCCTTGACGTCGAAGGTCTCCTCGAACTGCTTCACGAACTCAGAGAGTTCGATCAGCGTCATCTCCTTGAAGGCCTCGAGCAGGTCGCCAGAGCTGAGCTTTGCCATTGTGGTGCTTCCTCTTCCGTTCATTCCGTGTGTCGCCGATGGCTGTCCAGCCACCTGCGGGATCTGGTCAGGTCACCCTGGGGTGCCTAGTTAGCTCTCCGTGCTGTCCGAGGCTGCTGCCTCGGCTGTGTCGCTCGTGTCGGCTGCCTTGGCCACCTCTGGAGTGGCGGCTGGGTCCGCGACGTCGGGCACCGCGGCGACATCCGCCACGGCAACGTCGGCTTCCGCAACAGCCGTCTCGGGCGCGGCCGCCTCGACCACCGGCGTAGCCGGGCTCTCCTCGGCGCGCTTGGCCTCCAGGGCCCCGAGCAACCGGGCCATCTGGACCGGCAGCGCCGCGAACGTGCCCGCCGCGTTGGACAGCGATGCCTTCATCGCGCCCGCCAGCTTCGCCAGCAGGACTTCGCGCGACTCCAGGTCAGCCAGTTTGACGATCTCGTCCGGCGTCAGCGGCTTGCCGTCGAGTACGCCACCCTTGATGACCAGCAGCGGATTCGCCTTGGCGAAGTCGCGCAGGCCCTTAGCGGCCTCCACCACATCGCCCGAGACGAACGCGATCGCCGACGGCCCGCTCAGCAGGTTGGTGAGCTCCGGCGTGACCCCCGCCTCGGCGGCGGCGATCTTGGTCAGGGTGTTCTTCACGACCGAGTACGTCGCGTTGGCGCCCAGCGACTGGCGCAGCTCGCCAAGCTGGGCCACCGACAGGCCGCGGTACTCGGTCAGCACCGCTCCTGACGAGCTCTGGAACCGCTCGGTCAGCTCGGCGACCGCGGCCACCTTCTCTGCCCTCGCCACGGGCCTCCCTCCTCGATCCGTGCTCGCCGACATTGCGGCGCGCCCGGTATATCCGGCGCCGGCCATCCCGCAGACATGCGAACGCCCCGTACGCAGGCGCACGGGGCGTGACCCGGACGGGCGTACGCCGACATCCAGGGTCTAGCTCGTCGCCTACGCGGGCCGCCCGCTTGCAGCGGGCCTTCGGTCATCGCGCTCGGCGCGCGGTGACAGCCGACGGTCTGTGGCAGGTTTACAGGATACGTGGCTGAAGCCCGGCCGGCCAAATCGGCCCTGACCTGGATCGCCGGGCCGACCCCAGACGGCGGAAGCGAGTGTCAAGCACCGGCGGCAGCGTGCCGACATGGAAAGGCCCGGACTCGCCGCCTCATCGACGGCGGGCCCGGGCCCTGAGCGGAGCGGTCCTGCCAGATCAGGTCAGACGGCAGCCTGCTGCTCGTCAAACTCGGCCGTCAGCCCTCTGGTCATGCTGGGGTCGACCTGAATGCCAGGACCCATTGTGGAGGTAATCGCGACCTTCTTGACGTACTTGCCCTTGGCTGCGGCCGGCTTGAGCCGCATGACCTCGTCAATGGCGGCCGCGTAGTTCTCAACCAGGGCGCGGTCAGGGAACGACGCCTTCCCGATGATCAGGTGCAGGTTGCTGTTCTTGTCCACCCGGAACTCGATCTTGCCGCCCTTGATCTCGGTCACGGCCTTGGCCACGTCCATCGTGACAGTGCCCGTCTTCGGGTTCGGCATGAGGCTGCGCGGCCCGAGCACGCGGCCGAGACGTCCGACCTTGCCCATGAGGTCAGGCGTAGCCACGACCGCGTCGAAGTCAAGGAAGCCGCCCTGGACTCGCTCGATCAGCTCGTCAGCGCCGACATAGTCGGCGCCGGCCGCGCGGGCCTCCTCGGCGCGCTCGCCGGTTGCGAAGACGAGCACCCGGGCAGTCTTGCCGGTGCCGTTGGGCAGGTTGACAGTGCCGCGGACCATCTGGTCGGCCTTGCGCGGGTCGACGCCAAGCCGGAAGGCAACTTCGACGGTGCCGTCGAACTTGCTGGTGGACGTGCTCCGGGCCAGAGCAACCGCCTCGGCCGGGGTGTAGAGCCGGTCGACGTCGATCATCTCGACGGCCTTCCGGTATGCCTTACTGCGCTTCATCGCATCTCCTGATTGTGGTCCAGGTTGTGGTCAGCGGGCCAGCGCCTGGCCCTGCCACCTGCCGAGTCGCCCTTCGGCGGCACGACAGTAATCAACTCGGGTCTCGAGCTCAGCCCTCGACCCTGATGCCCATCGAGCGGGCGGTGCCAGCGATGATCTTCTCCGCTGCCTCGATCGTGTTCGCGTTCAGATCCGGCATCTTGACCTGGGCAATCTCACGGACCTGTGCCTTGGTCATCGAGCCGACCTTGGTCTTGTGCGGCTCGCCGCTGCCCTTCTGGACGCCCGCGGCCTTCTTGATCAGCTCGGGCGCCGGCGGGGTCTTGGTGATGAAGGTGAACGACCTGTCCTCGTAGATCGTGATCTCCACCGGGATGACGTTGCCGCGCTGGCTCTCGGTCGCAGCGTTGTACTGCTTGACGAAATCCATGATGTTGACGCCGTGCGGGCCCAGTGCGGTACCGACGGGCGGGGCCGGCGTGGCGGCACCCGCGTTCAGCTGCACCTTGACGAGCGCAGCGACCTTCTTCTTCCTCGGAGCCATCTCTGGGTCCTTACCTCACTTGTCTGTCTAGATCGACCTGGCTAGGTCAATCCTACTGAGCTAGATCTTGCTGACCTGATCGAACGAAAGCTCTACGGGCGTCTCGCGGCCGAAGATCGACACCAGCACCTTGAGCTTCTGGGTATCGGGGTTGATCTCGTTCACCGTGGCCGGCAACGTCGCAAACGGGCCGTCCATCACGGTAACCGACTGGCCAATCTCGAAGTCCACCGCGGCGGCACGCACGGCCTCGGCCTTTTTAGCCGCCTTCTCCTCTGGCACCGGCGCGAGCAGGTTGGCCACTTCGTCCAGGCTCAGCGGCGACGGCCTGCTCGACAGGCCGACGAAGCCGGTCACGCCGGGGGTGTTCCGGACAGCGGCCCAGGACTCGTCAGTCAGGTCCATCCGGACCAGGATGTAGCCCGGCAGCACCTTCTCCTGGACCTGCTGGCGCTTGCCAGCCTTGATCTCGAACACCTCGTGCGTCGGGACCTCAATCTGGAAGATGTAGTCCTCCATGTTCAGCGACTGAGTACGGCTCTCCAGGTTGGTGCGAACCCGGTTCTCGTAGCCCGCGTAAGAATGCACTACATACCAGTCGCCAGGCAGCAAGCGCAGCTCAGTCTTGAACTGCTGGACCGGGTCGGTCTCCTCGGGCTCCGCATCGGCCTCGCCGGCGCTGTCGCCCGCCTCGGCAGCAGGCTCCGTCTCATCGGCGGCCGGCGCTAGGTCGGCGAGCGAAAAGTCGGCCACACCGCTGGCCTCGCCGTCGGTCGACTCATCGGCCGCCGGCTCGTCGGCCGTCGGGTCGCCTAGCGGCAGTTCGGACTCGGACACGATTCTCTTTCTCCCCTGCGCTTCTGCCTGGACCTCAGCGCCACCGGACTTGTGCCGCGGCGCAGGCTGCGGCCCTCTCGATCATGCTGCCACGCTCGGTGAACGACTGGACACCCAGCCGTCAAACCTCAGCCGAAGAGGGCGAACACCAGCCTGGTAAACCCGTAGTCGAGGCTGGTCACGATGCCGACCATGATCAAGATGAAAACCAGCGCGACCGTTGTATAGGTCACGAGCTCCTTGCGGGTCGGCCAGACGACCTTCCGAAGCTCATCCCGCACCTCGGTGACGAACTGAGCCGGAGTAGTCCGGTCCCGCTTCGCCGGGCGGTTGGGCTTCGCGGCCCTGTCGGGGGCCGGTCCACGTGTCTGAGTCGCCATGTCCTCACCTGAGCAACAGTCTATTGTCGGCTAGCGCCGCCATCTACCCGTGCACGCACAGGTCCGTACTCGCAGGGCAGGAGGGACTCGAACCCCCAACCGCCGGTTTTGGAGACCGGAACTCTAGCCAATTGAGCTACTGCCCTGTGACGGCTCGCGCGGGCATGCACGGGCCACTGGTGGACACCACCAGATGCAGAAGTGTACGTGGCTGCGGGCGCCCCGTCGAACCGCCCAGGTGAGCCGCCGGCCATCCGCCCCACCTCAAGCTCGATGATCGCCTAAAATCCCGCTGACACCGCGTCACCAGGACGCGGGCAGCGGCGAGCGGACGGGCAGATGCGGCTGCGCGAGCTAGGACTGAGCATCGGCTTCGGCACCCCTGGACCGCAGAATGCCATCACGGACGTCGCCGGCGTCGCTGTTGGCCACACGACTCTGATCAGCGGCGCCGGACGGCTGGATCCCGGTCGCGGGCCGGTGCGCACCGGCGTCACCGTGATCAGGCCAGTTCCTGACTACGTCCGCGAGAGCCCGCTTCCCGCCGGAGTTCACACACTCAACGGCAACGGCGAGCTGACCGGCATGGCGTGGATTGCCGAGTCGGGCTTGCTGACCACGTCGGTCGCCTTGACCAACACCCACAGCGTGGGCGTGGTGCGTGACGCGCTGGCGGCCATGGACAGCGCGGATGGCCGGGCCAGAACGGCTGGCCGGGCCCTGTACTGGTCGATGCCCGTAGTCGGCGAGACGTATGACGGCATGCTCAACGACATCGAGGGCGCGCACGTTCGGCCCGACCACGTGGCGGCGGCGTACGACTCAGCGGCGTCCGGACCGGTCGCCGAGGGCAGCGTGGGCGGCGGTACCGGGATGATCTGCCACGAATTCAAGGGCGGGATCGGGACGGCGTCCCGGGTGCTGCCTCCTGCGGATGGCGGCTGGCGCCTCGGGGTGCTAGTCCAGGCCAATCACGGCAGCCGCGCGGACCTGCGGGTCGACGGCGTCCCGGCCGGGCGCTTCCTGCCTAGTTCGGTGGTGCCCGTGCCGGGCGACTACGCGGCCGGGGGTCGCCTGGAACCCGGTACCGGGTCAATCATCGTCGTCATCGCGACCGACGCGCCTATCGTCGGCGATCAGTGCCGCCGCCTCGCGCAGCGTGCTGCCATCGGTATCGGCCGGGCCGGCGGCGGGACGTCCGACTCCAGCGGTGACATCTTCCTGGCGTTCTCCACCGCGCGCCAGCCGGTGCCGGCTGAGTATTTCCTGTCCGGGACTCGCTCGCCTGCGGTCATCGAACTGCGGGCCCTGCCACACGATCGCCTCAGCCCGCTGTTTGCGGCGGTGGCTGAGGCCACGGAGGAAGCGATTCTCAACGCACTGCTGGCGGCCAGTGACATGACCGGCCGCGACGGAATTACCGCACACGCACTGACGCCAGATTTGCTCACAACGGCGTTCACGCAGGCAGCCGACGACCTCAGCAGGACTGCGGCCAGGCTCGCCCGGACGGCGGGACATAAGGCACCGCAGTGACTCTTGCACTGCGCATCCGGGCCGCCTGAGACGGCGCTGACCCATCCTGCGGAACGCACGTAAGAGCCAGGTTGAACGTGCGGATGAGCCACGCCGCCAGGGATGGGATCATAGGTCACATGGCTTACGCACCCACCAGGATCTCTGCACGGATTGGCGCGATCGCCGAGTCGGCCACGCTGGCCGTCGACGCCAAGGCCAAGGCGCTTAAGGCAGCTGGTCGCCCGGTCATTGGCTTCGGCGCGGGCGAGCCGGATTTCCCGACTCCCGGCTACATCGTGGAGGCCGCGCAGCGTGCCTGCGCAGAACCGAGGTTTCACAAGTACACCCCGGCGGCCGGACTGCCTGAGCTGCGAGAAGCCATCGCGACCAAATCCGCCCGTGATTCGGGCCTGATGATCTCCGCTAGCCAGGTGCTCGTGACCAACGGCGGCAAGCAGGCGGTCTTCCAGGGTTTCGCGACGCTGCTCGATCCGGGCGACGAGGTCTTGCTGCCGACGCCGTACTGGACTACCTACCCAGAGTCCATCGCGCTGGCCGGCGGCGTCCCGGTGCTCGTCCACACCGACGAGACGAGCGGCTACCTGGTGACAGTCGACCAGCTCGAAGCGCAGTGCACGGAGCGCACGAAGGTGCTGCTGTTCGTATCGCCGTCTAACCCGACGGGCGCCGTTTACCCGCCCGAGCAGGTCGCCGAGATCGGCAGGTGGGCAGCAGCGCGTGGCATCTGGGTTGTCACCGATGAGATCTACGAGCACCTGGTCTACGGAGATGCGCGGTTTGTCTCGATGCCGGTCGTCGCACCCGAGATCGCTGACCGGTGCCTGGTGCTCAACGGCGTCGCGAAGACATACGCGATGACCGGCTGGCGGGTCGGCTGGATGGCCGGGCCAGCGGATGTCATCAAGGCCGCCACCAACCTGCAATCGCACGCGACCTCTAACGTCTGCAACGTCGCACAAGCCGCTGCGCTCACCGCAGTATCCGGCGACCTTTCGGCCGTCGCGGAGATGCGCGCAGCGTTCGATAGGCGGCGGCAGGTCATGACGGCCATGCTGAACGACGTGCCAGGCGTCGAATGCCCGCTGCCCGAGGGCGCCTTCTACTGCTATCCATCGGTCAAGGGAGTGCTGGGCAGGCAGATCGCCGGGCAGCGGCCGACGACCTCCGGTCAGCTGGCCGAGCTGCTGCTCGATGAGGCCGACGTCGCGGTCGTGCCAGGCGAGGCATTTGGCACCGACGGCTACTTCCGGATGTCCTGCGCTCTGGGAGACGCTGATCTGGAGGAAGGCGTCTCCCGGCTGGCCAAACTCCTGGGTACCGCGCACTAAGCGCGGCTGAGCCACTCCAGCCCGGCCTGGCCGACGTAGCCAGGCCGGACTGGCAAACTTGGCAGATGCCACGGCCGATCGCCGCGCTACCGAAGGCGCACCTGCACCTGCACTTCACCGGCTCAATGCGCCACGCGACGCTGGTGGAGCTGGCCAGGGAGCACGGCGTGCACCTGCCCGAGTCGCTGACGCTGGAGTGGCCGCCACAGCTCAGCGCAGCCGACGAGCGCGGCTGGTTCCGGTTTCAGCGGCTCTACGACATCGCCAGGTCTGTCGTCAGCACACCATCGGACGTCCGCCGCCTAATCGGCGAAGCCGCGCAGGATGAGCGCGCGGAAGGCTCGAGCTGGCTCGAGCTCCAGATTGACCCGTCCGGCTACGCGCACCGCTTCGGCGGGTTGACGCCGATGCTCGAGCTCGTCCTCGACTCGGCCGCGGCAGCTACGCAGGCAACAGGCGTCGGCATCGGGATCATCGTGGCTGCCAACCGCACCAAGCATCCACTCGAGGCACGCACGCTGGCCAGGCTCGCCGCAGCCTACTCAGGGCAGGGCGTCGTCGGATTCGGCCTCAGCAACGACGAGCGCCGCGGCGCCGTCACCGACTTCGTCCCGGCGTTCCGGATCGCCCGCGGCGCCGGCCTTCGATCGGTCCCGCACGGCGGCGAGCTAGCCGGGCCAAGCAGCGTGCAGGCCTGCATCGACGACCTGCACGCCGATCGCGTCGGGCACGGCGTGTCAGCCGTCGCGGACCCGATCCTGCTGCACCGCCTCGCGGCTAGCCAGATCACGCTGGAAGTCTGCCCGACGTCCAACGTGGCGCTCGGGGTCGCGGCAACCGCCCACGACGTGCCGCTGCTGGCCTTGCTCGAGGCCGGCGTCCAGGTCGCGCTCGGCGCGGACGATCCGCTGCTATTTGGCCCGCGGCTCGCAGCGCAGTATGAGCTTGCCCGTCAGGTCTACGGGCTGGCCGACGCCGACCTGGCCCGGCTGGCGCGGATGTCCGTACTAGGGTCCGTCGCGCCCCCGATGGTGCAGAAGAACCTGCTGGCCGGCATTGACGCCTGGCTCGCTGCGCCGCAGACCTGACGCAGCCCGCCGGTGCGCCGCAGCCTAACGCGACCAGCTCATAGCTGAACGCCGACCAGCGTCGGCTCGTTGGCCAGCTCGACGGCGAATGCGGCGCGCACGCCATCGCGGATGTCCCTCGCTAGCCGAATCAGGCTGGCAGTCCGGCCGGCGCCCGCGTTCGTCAGTGCCAGCGTGTGCTTGGTGGAGATCCGGGCACCGCCCGGATCGTCGGGCAAGTGGTATCCGCGGCTAAAGCCTGCCTGCTCGATCAGCCAGGCCGCGGACAGCTTGACCCGCCCGTCCGCCTCCGGCCAGTGGGGGATGACCGACTCAGCGCCGCCGCGACGCCCGTCAGCGGCCCGAGCCGAGAGCTCCGCGTACTGGCCCGCGGTCACGATCGGGTTGGTGAAGAACGAGCCAGCGCTGCGCGTATCGGGATCGGTATCGTCGAGCAGCATGCCCTTGCCGCGGCGCAAGTCGAGAACCGCCGCGCGGGCGTCAGCCAGCGGGACCCGGCCGCCTTCGGGCACGCCGAGCACGCGACTCAGCTCGCGATACCGGACCGGACCCGACAGCGGGCTGACTGTCAGCCGGAACGTCACGTCCAGCACGACGAATCTGCCCGTCGCGGTCGCCGGGTTCAGTGCGGCGCCGCGCGCGCCCCGACCAGGCCCAGCGCTCGCGTTCGCCTGCCTCTTGAACTTGCTGGTCCGGTAGCCGAACTCGCAGTCAGCCGCGCTAAGCCGCACGACCTGGTCGGCCAGCCGGTCGTAGGCACGCACCGAAGTGATGGCCTGCGCCACCTCCTGGCCGTAGGCGCCCACGTTCTGGATCGGGGTCGCGCCAGCCCGCCCCGGGATGCCGGACAGGCACTCGATGCCGGACAGCCCAGCGGCCAGGCACTGCTGCACCATCTCGTCCCAGTCCTGGCCAGCCTCCGCGGTCACCTCGACGGCATCCCCGGCCGAAGCGAAGACAAGCCCGGCACCGGCGACGAGAACGACCACGCCGGGGAATCCCTCATCCGCGACCACCAGGTTGCTGCCACCACCGAGAACCAGCACCGGTTCGGGCTCGGCGTCAGCAGCCCGGACCGCGTCGATCAGATCCTCCTGCGTTACCGCCTCGAGGAATCGCGCGGCCGGGCCGCCCAGGCGCAAGGTCGTGTAGTCAGCCAGCCGGACCTGCTCCGTCGTGGTTCTCACGCCTGTCAGCATGCCGCACGCGGCAGGGCGAACGTGGCGCGGGCTTGGTAGTCAGGCGACGTTCAGGCGAGCCCCGCCACCTCCCGCAGGGTCGGCTCCGCCGGGTAGCCGGCCAGCTCTTCCTCGGCGGACGCGAGCGCGGCTGCCGACCGGGCGCGCACGCACCGCTCGTAAGCGGCGGCGGTCTCCTGGCTGATCCGCTGGAGGGAGTACCGAGACCGGGCTCGATCAGCGGCGGCGATGCCGAACGCCTGCAGCAGCGCCGGACGCGCCAGCAGCATCCGGACCCTGTGCGCGAGCATAGCCGGGTGCTCGGGCGCGACGAGCAGGCCCGTGACGCCGTCGACCACGGCGTCCGTATGAGCGCCGACAGCCGACACAACCGTCGGCGTACCGCAGGCCATGGCCTGTACCACTGCTGTACCGGCCGGCTCGTACGGCGACGCGCTGACCATGATGTCGGCCGACCTGAGCAGCGCGGGCAGCGATGCCTGCGCGACCTCGCCGGCGAAGGTGATCCGGCTGCGCACGCCGATCGCGCTGGCGAGCCGGGACAGGTCGCGGACCGGGCCGGTCCTGGGCATGTGCCGCGCGTCCGGGCCACCGACGATGACCAGCTCGGCCTCCGGCAGCAGAGCGAGCGCGCGCACAACGGATTCGACCCCCGGTGCCGCCCCGCCGGGCGCGAAGGCGATCAGCTTCGGCCGTGGCCCGCGTTTGGCCCTGGCGCCGTCCGGGCTGAACAGATCGGTGTCGATGCCGCAGGGGATGACCCGGATCGCCGACTTGGGAACGCCAAGCCTGGCCAGTTCGTCCGCCTCGGCGACCGACCGGGCCAGCACGGTCGCCACAGTGCGGCCGATCGACCCCTCGATCTTGACGCGGCTGGCCGCCACGTCGGCACCGGCGACCTGGCGCCGCTCAGCGGAGCCGAGCGACTCGAAGGTCTGGAGCACGGGCACGTCGAGGCCGCGAGCGGCACCGACTGCCACGAGCCCTGCCGTCCAGGAGAAGGCATGCACGACATCCGGCCGCTTCACCCGCCAGTGCCCGGCGAGGTCGTCAGCGAAAGCGGGCAGGTACCTGGCGGCCTGGTCGGCCGGGACCGGCCTGGCCGGCCCGGCGGTGACGTACTGCGCCGAGGCGCCATTGCCGAGTATGGCGGTACGGGGACAGGCGGAACTGTCGCGCCGCACGTACAAAGTGACGCGGTGACCGTGCGCGGCGAGGGCGCGCGCGAGCAAGGTGTGCTGACCCGGCTGGCTGCCGGACCCGTCGGCTGACGTGAGCGTGCAGTCGGTCGCGATGAGGGCGATCCTCATGGAAGTGCCTCCAGATGATGTCGCAACGCCAGCGACACTGCGCACTCACAATGAGGGACCAGACATGCGGAAAGGCACACCCTGTGAGTCGCACCGTGATCGCCGCGTACTGCGGCCGCGCCGGACAACCGGCGCTACACCGCGTACCGCGTTGCAGCGTGATCAGTGCACACGCCATGGTTGGCGTGAGGGCGTGCCTTCGTCGTAGACACCGCTGTAAAACCTTATGCCCAGGCGCGGCTGAGCACAAACCCGCTCTGCCCCGTCCGGATTGCCAGCGCTATTCCTCGATGTACTGCTCGATCGTGTCGCTCTCGACCGGAGCCTCCGCCGCGACGTCCGCGGGGCCGGCGTCCCGGCTGTCAGTGATCAGGCCTCCCGGCACTAACAGGCGGGAGAAGTCTTGCTGCCGAAGGTCGATGTCCTTGCGCTGGCCGGCCGTGTTCAGGACCATGCGGCGCCGGAGCCAGCCGTAACCGCGTCGTGGGACGGCCACGCCGGCGATCCCGGTGAGCATGAGCACCCAGCCGGCTATATGGAAGCTGAAGAAGGAGGGTTGCGCGGTCACGGCGAAGGCGAGGATGGCGCCTATCGCCGCGACGGTCAGCGCCGTCGCCGTTTTCATCGGGGGTTTCCCTTCACTAATGATTGGCGCAGGTGCACAAGCTGGCCTAGGACGGGGGTGACCTGGCCTCGCTGCGCACTCACGCCGACACCGCGGCCGGCTCGATGAGGTGCCCGCGCAGGTACGACAGCGCCTCGGCCAGTAGCCGGGACACATGCATCTGGGAGATGCCGAGCTGCGCGCCGATCTCTGCCTGGGTCATGTTGCCGTAGAAGCGCATGAGAAGCATCTGCTGCTCCCGGTCGGGCAGTTCGTGCCAGTGCGCCCACACCGCTTGCATGTCGAGCACGTGCTCAAGCTGCGGGTCTTCGTCGCCGAGCAGCTCACCTAGGCTGGCCGAGCCGTCCTGGGTGGTAACCGGAGAGTCGAGAGATGCAGCCTGGAAGGCCAGGTCAGCCTGCCTGGCAGCGCGCACGTCGTCGACAGAGATATTCAGGTACTGCGCTAGCTCGGCATCCGATGGGATCCGGCCGAGCTCGTTCGTCAGCTCGGCGGCTGCATTGCGCAGCTCAAGCCGCAGCTCCTGAAGCGATCGCTTGACGTGTACCTGCCACTGCTTGTCGCGGAAATGGCGCTTAATCTCCCCGCTCACGCAGGGCTGGGCGTAGCCTGCCAGGCTCGCACCGAGGGTCGGATCGAAGTTGTTGATGGCCTTGAGCAGGCCCACGTAACCGACCTGCATGAGCTCCTCGTGCGGCTCGGTGCTGTTCCGGTACCGCAGCACGCAGGACCGCACTAGCGGCCGGTAACGCGTCACGAGCACCTCGCACGCGGCATCGCGCGCGCTGTCGCCATGGGGCAGGGACTGGATCATGGTCAGCAGCTGGGCGTCATCTAGTTCGTCAAGATCGCCGGGCCGCATCATCGCTGACATCGCCATCGTGACTATCTCCACTCCTACTGTGTGCGGGAGGGGGACCCGCACGCGATCATTCGTGCCCCCTGTGCAGCGCTCAAACATGCCCGCCGGCGCGGGCCGGCGCGGGCCGGCGCGGGCCGGCGCAGACCGGGCGGCTTTGGCAGGCGACAATAGGCCGGTGCCAGATGGGCGCCCGCCGTAACGATGGCGCCGCAGGACCGGCGCGATGAGCTCGTCCTAGGGGGCTGGGCGAGGGCTAGGCAATGAACGCGTATCAGCTTGCTATGAATTTCGCCATGGAGGGATTGTGCGGGCACCTCTAAGCGTCAGGTCAGCGTTAGCTGGCTGATGAGTTGCGGCAGATGTCGCAAAATTCCCCGGGGGACATCAGATGTTTGAGCCGCAGAGCCTGCTGCTTTTTTTCCTGCTGCTGGTTATATTCGGCGGGCTGACGTGGTGGGTGGTCCGCGCCCGGCATGTGGCCGTGCGGGTCGTCGCGGCATGCCTGTCTTTCGTCGTGGCCGTACAGTTCGGCATCCTGGCCGTTAACAAGTACTTCGGCTACTACGCCACCTGGGGCGCGGCCATTGCTGATTTCTCTAACCCGAGCCCCAACTCAGGGCCGCAGCTTTCCGAGGGCAGCCTGCTGGCGGGTAATCGCAGCCTGGCGTTCGATCCGCGAGCCGTCTACCTGAGGCTGGCCCTTGAGCAGGGCTACACCCTTCGCCTGACGGTGCCGGGCAAGCTGAGCCACATCACCAGGACGGTGTACGTCTACCTGCCACCCCAGTACTTCGAGCCGCAATATGCGAACTACCGATTCCCCGTCATCGAGCTCATCCACGGCGAGCCAGGCGAGCCGCAGGACTGGATTAACGTCGTCGGTATCCAGGTGACGCTGGACGACATGATCAGGCACGGGGAGGCCCAGCCCGCGGTGCTCGTCATGCCAGACGCGAACGGCGGCCACCGGATCTCGCTGCAGTGCCTCAACCAGGTCGGCGGCCCGCAAGACCTGACGTACCTGGGGGTGGATGTACCGGAGGCCATCTCGCATGTGGTGCGCGTCCAGCCGCCGGGTCGCGCCTGGGGTATCGCCGGATACTCCGAGGGCGGGTTTTGTGCGGCCAACATGGCGCTGCGGTACCGGTACCGGTACGGCTTTGCCGCCTCGATGAGCGGCTACTTCAGCCCGGCGTCCGACCAGCTGATCAATCCGAACCGGTCGGTCGACCCGTTCGACGGTAACAAGGTGCTTCGAACGGAGAACACTCCGACCGATGAGGTACGCGCGCTGGCGCCTGGCGCGACTCTGCCCCAGTTCTGGCTCGGCGCGGGCGAAGGCGATAAGGCAGACACGAGCAATGCCGAGTACTTCGCGCAGGAACTTCAGCTGCACCTGGCCAATGTCCCGCTGGTGCTGACCCCTGGCGGCGGGCACACCATGGGGACGTGGCATGCCGAAGTACCGCCGATGCTGGCATGGATGACCAACGGCCTAGCCAACGCCGCGGCCAAGGCCGCGAGCCTCGCGCACGCCAAGGCCGTCCTGCGGGTGCACGCTGGCACCACGCCGCCCGCACGCGCTCGTACGACACCGCCGGCACACGCTGCTACGACGCCGCCCGCGGCGGGCGGCCAGTCAGCGATGGCCCATCCGTCACCGCGCACTTAGCCGCGGGCCGACGGGGTAGCCGCAGGCGGGCGGGGCCGGGACCGGGAGCCGCGGGC
>DATHPF010000035.1:0-7487 GCA_035484155.1 Streptosporangiaceae bacterium | reverse complement strand
GTCGACGGCGTCGCCGCGATCGCCAAGTCCATCAAGATGGGACCCGGCATGGAGCCGGGAACGCAGATGGGCCCGCTGGTGTCGGAGGAGCAGTTCCGCCGAGTGAGCGGGTTCCTGGAGTCCGGGAAGTCCGACGGCGCTACCGCGCTAGCGGGCGGCGGCCGCTATGGCGACCGCGGCTACTTCATCGAGCCGACCGTGCTGACCAACACCCGCCCGGACATGAAGGTGGTCCGTGAGGAGATCTTCGGCCCGGTCCTGGTCGCTGCTTCGTTTACCGATCTGGACGAGATCGCCAAGGTCGCCAACGACTCCGAATACGGTCTGGGCGCCGGCATCTGGACCAAGGACATCTCGAAGGCGCATGCCCTGGCCAAGAAGCTCAGGGCGGGAACGGTCTGGATCAACTGCTACAACGTGTTCGACGCGGCACTGCCGTTCGGCGGATACAAGCAGTCCGGCTGGGGTCGTGAGATGGGCCACGAAGTTCTCAACAACTACACCGAAGTCAAGGCAGTGACGACGCTGCTGTAGAGCGGCAGCAGGCGGGGCCGGGCCATCAGGTTCGGCCCCGCCTGCGTACGAGCTACTTGGCGCGCGACTGAATCGCGGTCAGTGCGACTGTGTAAATGATGTCGTCCACCAGGGCGCCGCGGCTGAGGTCGTTGACGGGCTTGGCGAGGCCCTGGAGCATCGGGCCGACGCTTACTACCTGTGCGCTTCGCTGCACGGCTTTGTACGTGGTGTTGCCCGTATCCAGATCGGGGAAGATGAAGACATTGGCCCGCCCGGCTACCGGACTCCCGGGCCGCTTGATTTGCCCAACCGAGGCGACGGCAGCGGCGTCGTACTGCAGAGGGCCGTCGACGGCCAGTTCGGGTGCGCGTTCGCGCACAATCCGGGTTGCCTCCGCGACTTTGTCGACATCGCTGCCAGAGCCCGAGGTACCCGTGCTGAAACTGATCATCGCGACCCTGGGCTCGATGCCGAAGGTCCGTGCCGATGCTGCGCTCTGGATGGCGATGTCGGCGAGATCGCCGGCAGCGGGCTGCGGGTTAATGGCGCAGTCGCCGTAGATGACCACCTCGTCGGGCAGGCACATGAAGAACACCGACGACACCAGGCGGCTGCCGGGCATGGTGCCCAGGATCTGCAAGGCGGGGCGGACCGTGGCTGATGTGGTGTGGACCGCGCCGGCCACCATGCCGTCCACTTCACCCTGCTGGAGCATCATCGTGCCGACCACGATCGGATCGCCGAGGTGCTCGCGTGCGATCTCCTCGGTCCAGCCACGATGCTGCCGAAGCTGAGCCAGCGGGGCGACATAGCGCTCGGCGACGGTCTGGGGGTCGACCACTGAGACGCCGTCGGGCAGCCGCAGCCCGAGGCCGCGGGCCAGCCTAGCCACCTCGTCTGGCGATCCCAGCAGCACGCTGCGGGCGATGCCCCGCTCCGCGCACGCGACCGCGGCCTGCACGATGCGCGGCTCGGTGCCCTCGGGCAGGACGACACGCGCGTCGGCGGCGCGAGCCAGCTCCACCAGCCGGTGCCGGAAGGCGGCCGGGCTCAGCCGGCGGGAACGGGTGGAGCCGGGAAGCGAGTCAAGCCAGGCCGTGTCCAGCGCATCGGCGATGGTGTCCGTAACGCCCTCGATCCGTTCCAGGTCGTCGGACGGCAGTCCGGGATCGAGGTCAGCTACCCGCGCCGCCGTCTGGTAGCTGTCGTCGTCGACGACGAGTATGGGCAGGCCAGTCGCGAACGCAGTCCGGGTAAGTTCCCAGACTTGCGGGTCCGGCATGATCCCGGCGGTCAGGAGCAGGGCCGCGAGATGCGTCCCGTTCAGTTCGGCCAGGCAGGCGGCCATGACGACGTCGTGGCGGTCGCCAGGGACCAGCACGAGCCTGCCCTCGGTGAGCACGTGGAGGCCGCCAGGGACGCCCTGCGCGAACACCGCCACGTCCTTGATGCGCCTGGACTGATCGCCCTCGCTGAGCACCTTCGGGTCCAGCTCCTGGACCAGGTCACGCACTCGCAGCCGCGTCAGCTCGGGGCGAAGCGGTACCGCGGCGCGGAGTCGCAGCCCGCGCTGTTCCAGGGTCTCGCGCAGCTGTGCCGCCGCATACGGATCCTCAGGCACGCCGTTGACCACGCATCCGACCACGCGCGCTTGCTCACCAGACCAGTACCCGCTCGCCGTGATGGCGAGTGTCTCGGCCAGGTTCTTGACGATGACCGCGATCGGTTCCAGCGTCGGCTCTGGCGTGCGATTGGCGTGGTCCTCGCCGCTTCCCGTGCCCGGTACCGGCCAGCTGGCGACCAGGAGGACGTCGGCGTCGAGCGCCCGCGCGAGCGCCTGGTTGATCTCGATGGCGTACAGCCTGGCCGGGCCAGGGGTGAGTCCCTCGACGACCACAACCTCGGAGCGGCCATGGACAGGCTCCAGCGCGGCGATGATCTTTTCCAGCGCGGCGGGCAGCCCGCGCCCTGCGAGCTGCTGCTCTAGCTCGGCGGTGGAGATCGGATCCGGGGGCCGCAGCGAGGTTATGGCCGCGACGAGCGCCGCCGAGCGGTCGGGGCTGCCGTCGGCCCGCGGCTGCGCCACCGGCTTGACGAAGGCGACGTTGACACCCTGCCTATCGAGGGCCCGCACCACTCCGAGGCACGTCCTGGCCAGGCCAACCCCGGCGCTGGTCGGCACAACGAGCAGGCTCCTGACCACAGGTCACCATCCTTGGGTATTCGCCGGATCCCGGCGACTGCCGGCAATCACGCGGGCGGTGTCGCGGGCGATCAGGAGTTCCTCGTCCGTCGGGACGACCAGCGCCAGGACCGGACCAGCGAGGCTGACGCGCCCCGCGGTGTGCCGGCCATGGTCGGCATTGGCCTCGACATCTTCGGTCAGGCCCAGGAAGCCCAGGCGGCTGAGCACCATGCTGCGGACGGCGGCGCTGTTCTCGCCGATGCCGCCGGTGAAGATCAGCGCGTCGAGCCGCTGCAATCCGACCACGAGCCCCGCAATCGCCTTGGCCAGCCGGCAGACGAAAACCTCGACCGCGAGCTGCGCCCGCTCATTTCCCGCGGCGGCAGCGGCCTCGACCGTGCGCATGTCGCTGCCGACGCCCGCTAGCCCCAGCAGCCCGCTGGCGGTATTGAGCGCCATGGTGAGCTCGTCCAGGCTCCGGCCGGTCCGGCCGGCAAGGTAGCCGAGGAGGCCGGGATCCACGTCGCCGGAGCGGGTCCCCATCACCAGACCTTCCAGCGGGGTGAGCCCCATGGTGGTGTCTACCGAGACTCCGTCGCGCACGGCGGCCGCGCTGCATCCGTTGCCGAGATGGGCGGTAACCAGCCGGAGCTCGCCGGGCGGCCGGCCGAGCAGTACGGCTGCCTGCTGGCTGACGAACTGATGGCTGATGCCGTGAAATCCGTAACGTCGCACGCCGTACCGGGTGTACCACTCCTCGGGCACGGCATAGCGGAAAGCGTGCGGCGGCATCGTGTGGTGAAACGCGGTGTCGAACACGGCGACTTGCGGCAAGTCTGGCAGTACGGCGCGCACGGCCTCGATGCCGGCGAGATTCGCCGGGTTGTGCAGCGGCGCCAGGTGACTGAACGAGCGCAACGCGGCGATCGCGGCGTCGTTCACGAGGATCGAGGAACTGAACTGTTCTCCGCCGTGCACCACCCGGTGACCTGCTCCCAGCAGGCGAACGCCGCCGTCCAGGGCCGCGGTCGCGTGCTCAAGCACCCTGGCCACCACAGCCTGGTGGGTGCCGCCGGGAAGCCTCTCGTCCACTGCAGGCGCCGGGAACCTCTGCACCCGCAGCACCGCCTCGGGCGTGCCGAGCCGCTCGCCCATTCCCGCCATCAGACGCTGACCGCTGTCGGTTTGCACGAGGGCGAACTTGACTGACGAACTGCCCGAGTTGAGCACCAGGACCAGGCCGCCGGGCCAGCTCACGGTGCACGCACGCACGGATAAGCGGCCGCTGCACGGCTGTGGCCTGATCTCGCGCCGGCCGCCGCGGTGGATTGGCTTCCCTCGTTCCCGCCCGTGTTGAGCAGGAACGAGATGACCGCGCTCGCGAAGCCGTCCGGGTCCTGCCAGAACAGCAGATGGCCGAGATCCGGGAAAATCAGGAGCTGGGCGCCAGGGATGCGATCCGCGAGCAGCCTGCCGTTGGCCGGGTCGACCACGGTGTCCGCCGTACCCTGCACGACCAGCGTGCGTGCGCGGATGCGCGTTTGCCGCAGCCGGTCGGCGTAACGCGCGCCAGCGGCTGCCTGGGCCGACACCGCTCTGGGGTCAGCTTGCCCGGAACGCTGGACGTCGACGAGGCGGTCAACGACTTCGGGCTCGCGCTCGATGGTGCAGGCCGACAGGGCGTTCTCGGCGTGCCGGCGCAACGCAGCCTCGTGAGTCATGCTCATGGTCGCCGCGAACAGCCGCACGGAGACGGCCGGCGTGGAGAATGTGAACGGCCAGCCGGGCATCGTGGACACCAGGACGAGCCCGTCGACCCGATCCGGGTGGTCGACGGCCAGTTCCTGAGCCATCATGCCGCCCAGGCTCACGCCCATCGTGTGGGCCCGGCGGACACCTGCGGCGTCGAGCACGGCGACGACGTCACCAGCCATGTCGGCCACGCCGAACGAGCCGGCGGGCAGGTCGCTGAGCCCGCTTCCACGGTTGTCCACCAGCACAAGGCGGAAATGGCGCCGCAGCTTCCGCGCTACCGGGTCCCATCCGTGACGGTCGAAACCCATCCCCTGGATCAGGACGAGCCACGGCCGGTGCCAGTGCAGCTTTCCCCGGAGCTCGTAGGCGATCCGCAGCTCGCCGTTCCGGGCATACCGCGTCCTCATGTCACGCCTCTCGGGGGCCGGCGTCAGCCGAGCACATAGTCGCCGGGCGCGTCGCTCACGGCCGGGTTCAGGCTGCTGCCCATGCCCGGCGGCCGGACGCGGTCGCCGGAGCGTGTCTGTGACCACCTGGTCCAGTCCTCCCACCAGGAGCCCGCCTGCCTCGCGGCCCCGGCGCGCCAGCTGTGCCCGTCAGCCGGGTTGCTGTCGGCCGTCTCATACCATGCCTTCGGTCCCGGCGGGTTGACGATGCCGGCGACGTGGCCGCCGCTGGACAGGACGTAGCGGACGTCGCCTCCCAGCAGGCTGGTGGCTCGGTACGAGGCATGCCAGGGCACGATGTGGTCGTTGACGGCACCCACCACGTACGTGTCGTTCTTGACCCGCGACAGTCGCAGCGGCCGGCCGGCGAGCTTCATCTGGCCGCTCGCCAGCTCGTTCCCGATATAGAGGCAGCGCAGGTAGAAGGAGTGCATTGCGGCCGGCAGCCGGGTGCTGTCGGCGTTCCAGGCCAGCAGGTCGAAGGCCGGGGGATCCTGGCCCATCAGCCAGCCCGACACGACGTAGCTGAAGATAAGGTCGTTCGCTCGCAGGAGATCGAAGGTGCCGGCCATCTGGCTGCCGTCAAGATAGCCCTTCTCCGCCATCTCGTGCTCGAGCCGCGCGACCGTTTGCTCGTCGGTAAAGGCTCCGAGCGCGCCCGGCTCACTGTAGTCGAGCATGGTGTTCAGCAGCGTGATGGAGCCGATCCGGTCATCGCCAGTCCCGGCGAGGTAGGCCGCCAGCATGCCGGTCAGCGCGCCGCCCAGGCACAGCCCGGTGATGTCAATTTTCGGGGCGCCAGTGATATCTGCGATGACGTCGAGTGCCTTCGAAGGCCCGTGGATCAGGTAGTCGTCCAGGGTGACGCCGCGCATGGAGGCGTCCGGGTTGCGGTAGGAGATGGCGAAGACTGTGCGCTCGTGCTGGACTGCCCATTCGATGAAACTGCGACCCGGTGCCAGGTCCATGATGTAGTACTTGTTGATCCACGGCGGGCTGGCCAGCATCGGGATGGCGCGCACTTTGGGTGTCTGCGGCGCATACTGAATGAGCTCCATGAGCTCGTTCCTGAACACCACCTTGCCGGGCGTGGCCGCCATGTTCTCGCCGATCCTGAACTGGCTCGCGTCCACCTGGCGCGGGCGCCCGCCGTTGCGCAGCAGGTCATCGACGAAATGCCCGGCACCCGCCGCCAGGCTGGCCCCGCCGGTCTCCATCGCCCGCTTGATCGCCGCCGGGTTGGTGAGCAGGAAGTTCGTCGGCGCCAGCGCGTCCAGCAGGAAGTCAGCGGCGAGCCCTGCCTTCGCGTCGGCTACGGCCGCGCCGGCACCAGCCGCGCGGACATCAGCCGCCAGCTGGACACCGGCCAGGTATGCCTGCCGGAGCGCGAAGAACGCCGGATTGTCATTCCAGGTGCGATCGGCGAACCGCTTATCCTCACCGACGGGAACGGGCGGCTCCGCCTGCGACCCCAGCCAGCGCGCCGCGGCCACCGGGCCGATCCGGGCCATGCTGGCCGAGTACCGGAGCATGGCAGCGGCAACGTCGCCGGGATGCGCTGCTGCGCGCGTCAGCACGCTGGCCAGCGACTCTCCGAAGCCAGCCAGGTCCACGGAGGCGAACTGGCCGGCCTCCGGTGCCAGGGCCTCGGCAGCTGCCTCCGCGGCGGCCCAGGCCGCCTCCTGCCTCGTCATGCTCGCTCGAATATCGCGGCGATGCCCTGGCCGCCGCCGATGCACATGGTGACAAGCGCGTACCGGCCGGCTATCCGCCTGAGCTCGTACAGTGCCTTGACGACGAGGATGGCGCCGGTAGCGCCAAGCGGGTGACCGAGCGAGATGCCGCTGCCGTTCGGATTGGTCTTTTCCGGCGGCAGGCCAAGCTCGCGGACGACGGCCAGCGCCTGGGCGGCAAACGCCTCGTTCACCTCGAAGACATCGATCTCGTCTACCTTGAGGCCCGCCCGCTCCAGCACCAGCCTGACGGCCGGCACCGGGCCGATGCCCATGATCCTCGGCTCGACGCCGGCGTGACTGTAGGCGACGAGACGGCCAAGTGGCGCCTGGCCGTGGCGGCTGGCGTAGTCACCGCTGGCAAGGACGACGGCGGCGGCCGCGTCGTTGACTCCGGCGGCGTTCCCGGCTGTCACCGTTCCGTCGTCGGCGAATGCCGGACGTAGCCGGGCCATGCCCTCTGCGGAGGCATCCGGCCGGATGTGCTCGTCCGCCACCACGCTGACGGTTCCCTTCTTTGCGGGCGCCTCGACCGGAGTTATCTGCTCGGTGAAGTAGCCGGCTGCTGCCGCCGCTGCGGCCCGGTGGTGGCTCTCGACGGCCAGTGCGTCCTGATCAGCGCGCGAGATCTCGAACTCGCGCGCGACGTTCTCTGCGGTCACGCCCATGTGGCAGCCGTCGAACGGGTCGGTCAGCGCTCCGACCATGGCGTCGACGGTCACGCCGTCGCGCATCCGCTGGCCCCAGCGCAGTCCCGGTAGCCAGTACTGACTGCGGCTCATCGACTCGACGCCGCCCGCGACGGCGGTATCCGCATCACCGAGCTGGATGGCCTGGGCGGCCGAGACGATC
>DATHPF010000034.1:0-4341 GCA_035484155.1 Streptosporangiaceae bacterium | reverse complement strand
TCGCCGAACACCGTCATGCCGATCAGCGCGGCGAACACGACGCTGGTCTCCCGGATCGCGGCCACCTCGGCGAGCGGCGCCCGCGTCTGCGCCCACAAGACGATGCCGTACGCGACGACGCAAAGGCCGCCGGCCAGCAGGCCGCGCCGAGCGGCGGCCGTGTCTCGCCAGGCACTCGCTGGCCGCCGGAACGCCGCAGCAGCAGTCATGGCCGGTCCCTGCAGCAGGAACAGCAGCGCTACGTACGCCCACGGGTCATGCGCACGCCGAACCCCGAGCCCGTCCACGATCGTGTACGCCGCGATCGTCAGCCCGGTCAGGACCGCCGCGCCCACGGCTGGCAGATCCGCACGACTGAGCCGGCCAGCCGAGAACGCCAGGCTTATCAGCCCCACCGCCAGGGTCACGACGCCGAGCAGCGCCGCGGCACTCAGGTGCTCGTTTGCCAGGAAGTACGCACCGACGGCGACGAGCAGCGGCGACGTGCCGCGGGCAATGGGATACGTCTGGCTGAACGCGCCGAGCCGGTACGAGTTCATCAGCGCCAGGTCATAACCGACGTGGATGACGGCCGAGGCGATAGCGAAGCCGATCGCCGCGCGGTACGGCAGGCCAGTCACGACGAGACCGATCCCGCCGCAGACCGTGGAGGCGACTCCGATCCAGGCGAACGCCATGAGCCGGTCGTCCACCTGCTTGGCGATCGCGTTCCAGGTCGCGTGCAACGCTCCGGCGCCGATGACGATCGAGATGATGAGCGGCGTCAGGTGCGCCTGGTTTGTCACACCCCTATTCTGCCTGCTTGCCCCGCCGCGGCCTGCCGGTCGCGGTAGCGGCGTACCTTCGCGATGGTGCCGCAGGCGCGCCCGTCGGGGCTGCCTGCGTTCATCAGGCACCAGCGCTTGCCGCCGTTGCGGGTGTTGTCGTAGAACACCCAGTGGCAGTCCGGGCACGCCTTCAGGCGCTCCCACGTGCCTGCGCTGATCGCCGACAGCACCGTAGCGAGCACGTCACCGGCCGCGCCGGCGGCGTGCTGGTAGGAGAGCGACTTGCCGCCGACCAAAGGCCGGATCCCCGTCCGCTCAATCCAGTCGTTCAGCACACGGGCGTCGCCGGCTTCGACGACGTTCCTGACGTCGTCCCTGAGGTCCCGGACCACGGCCGCCTCGCGCGGCCGCCAGCCCTGCGCGCGGGCGAAGTCATCGAAGTTGTCTGTCGGCTGGCGCGAGTCGTTCGGGATGAGCCAGCTGTTGAGCAGCGACCGGACGGACTCCAGGTCGCCAGGCGCGACCTGAGCCTGGGAAGAAGCCGGCGCCGAACCTGTAACCATCAAACGAGTATAGCGGTTGCACATCACCCCGCTCATTGGTAACTTGCTAACTCAATGACCGGTTACCAACAGCAGGCCCAGTGAAGGCCGCGAGGTACGGAAGGCGGACAGCATGGCAACCGACGTCGGGTGGGCGGCCATACGCTGGCCCGGACTAGAGCACGTGATCGTATCGGCCGACGCAACCGCCTGGCGTGCGCAAGGCCGCGTGATCATCGCCGAGGAGCGGCTGGCGAGCGTCGATTACGAAGTCCGCTGCGACGCCGCCTTCCGCGTCAAAGGGCTGACGATCACCGTCACCGAGTCGGCCGGCCAAGCGGATCTAGTGCTCGCGGCCGACGGCGACGGTCACTGGCAGGCCAGCGGGACCGCCCGGCCCGATCTCGACGGCTGCATCGACCTCGACATCGACTGCACGCCGCTGACGAATACCCTGCCGATCCGCCGGCTGGACTGGTCCGCCGGGCAGGCGCACGACCTGGACGTCGTCTACGTGAGCGTGCCCGACCTCAGCGTAAGCCGGGCCCGGCAGCGCTACACGCTGCTGGCACCCGGCGCGGGCGAGGAGGTCGATCCGAGGGTCTTTCGCTATGAATCGGGCTCGTTCCGCGCCGATCTGCCCGTCGACAGTGACGGCCTGGTGGTCGACTACCCCGGCCTCTGGGCGCGGATCGGCGCCGGCGCGAGCTCGCCGTGAGCGGGCTGATCCGCACTGGTCATGATCATCGCCAGTGCCTCACTTCCTGATATACCGGAACCATGCCCGCCGACCCGACCGCCGCCTCGATGCGCGCGGCCGCTGCGGACCTGCTGGCGGCCCTGGACGACGGGCAGCGCGAGCTCGCGGCGCTGCCGTTTGGCAACGAGGCGCTGCGCCGCTGGCTGGAGTACCGGCCGGAGCCGCGGCCCGGCGCGTGCCTTGCGCTCGCGACGCCGGCGGCCCGCAAGGCGGCCCACCGGCTGCTGGCGACGGGGCTGAGTGACCATGCGTTTGCGCAGGCGATGGTGATCACGGCCCTGGAGGAAGTCCTCGATCACATGGAACGGGGCCGTCTCGGCAGGCACAGCGGTAACTACTCGGTGTGCGTGTTCGGCAACCCCGCCGCGGACGAGCCCTGGTCGTGGCGGTTCGAGGGCCATCACGTGTCGGTGACCATGACCGTGCTGGGCGACCAGGTATCGCCCGCGCCGGTCTTCCTCGGCGCGCACCCGGCCTGCGTCAGCTACGCCGGGCGGCCGGTGTCGCGGCCCCTCGCCCCGGAGGAAGACCTGGCGCGCGCGCTGCTCGACGCGCTCGGCCCGGCCGGGCGGTCGGCTGCGGTGGTGGCCGACCAGGCGCCGTACGACATCCGCTCGGCGACCTCGCCGCGTGCCCAGTCCGTGCTGGAGCCGTACGGGGTCGCCGCCTCAGCCCTGAGTCCGACAGCCCGCGCGGCACTTGATCAGCTCGTCGCCGTCTACCTGGACCGGCTCGCCCCGCCGATCGCGGCCCACGAGGCGGCCCGAGTCGCCAGCAGTGAGCTGCATTTCGCCTGGGAAGGCCCGCTGACGCCGGGGACCCGGCACTACTACCGCGTGCAGGGCGACGATCTGCTGCTCGAGTACGACAGCACCGACGACGACGGCGACCACGCCCACACGGTGCTCCGGCGGCCGCGCAGCGACTTCGGCGCCGATATCCTCGCCGCTCACTACCTCGAGGCGCACGCCCCGGCGGGTTAGCCCCGCGCGGAGAGGTCGGCCTCGATGAGGTGGGGACCTGGCTCGGCGAGCGCATGGCGCAGCTGAGCGGCAAACTCGGCGGACGTCGTAGCGCGGCTGGCCGGAACGCCCATGCCCGCGGCCAGTGCCGTGAAATCGAGGTCGGGCCGGGACAGGTCGAGCAGGTCGCGGGCAGTCGTTCCGGTCACCGGCGCGCCAGTCCGCTCCAGTTCCATGGCGAGGATCGCGTACGCGCGGTTGCTGAAGATGACGGTCGTGATGTCCAGTCCCTCGCGGGCATGCGTCCACAGCGCGGTGATCGTGTACATGGCGCTGCCATCTGCTTCCAGCGCCAGCACCGGCCGGTCCGGGCAGGCGATCGCCGCGCCGGTCGCGAGCGGCAGGCCCTGGCCGATCGCGCCGCCGGTGAGACTCAGCCAGTCGTGCGGAGGCGCGCCCGCGGTGGCGCCGGCCAGCCAGAGCCCGGAGGTGTTGGCTTCGTCGCAGACGATGGCGCCTTCGGGCAGCAGCGCGCCGATGACCGCCGCGGCCGACTCCGCCGTGAGCCTGCCGTCCGCCGGCAGTTCCGGCCGCGAAGCGGGCTGTAGCGACGGCTCGGCGCCCGGCGCGGCGAGGTCGGCGAGTGCGGTCAGTGCGGCGGCCACGTCGTCGCCCGGCTCGGCCAGCACCTGCACATCGCAGTGCTCAGGCAGCGGCGTGCTGGGTTTGCCCGGATAGGCAAAGAAGGAGGCCGGTGAGCTCGCGCCGGCCAGGATCAGGTGGGCCGTGTCAGCGAGCTGGCTGGCGGCGAACTCGACGAGATAGACCAGCCGATCGACGTGCGGGATGCCCGCGCCGCGCTCGTGCCGGGCCGGAAACGTCTCGGCCAGTACCTTGGCGCCGGTCGCCGCGGCGATCCTGCTGGCCGCCTCAAGCGCCGGGCGGCGGAGGCCTGTACCGCCCAGCAGGATTGTGGTCCGTGGTCCGACGTGGCCTAGCCCGCGCAACGCTCCCAGCGCAGGCGCGAACCGGCCACGCGGCACAGGCGAGGGGTCCCTGCGCAGAAATGTCGCCGGCGCGACAGGCTCAGCGCCGTCGGTCCAGGTCACGTCGGCAGGCAGGATGAGGGTCGCGATCTGGCCCGGCGACCGCAACGCTGCCACGACTGCCTCGGCTGCGTCTGCTGGCGCGTCCGCGCTGCGGGCCGATCGCCGCACCCACGCTGACACCGAGCCGGCCAGCGCGTCGATATCGGACTCCAGCGGCGCGTCGAACCGCTTGTGATACGTCGCGTGATCCCCGACGACCGC
>DATHPF010000033.1:0-40248 GCA_035484155.1 Streptosporangiaceae bacterium | reverse complement strand
CAGCGAATACCACGTCGAGCGATACTGGCGGGAGTCGCGGCTGATGCGCATCGCGCCAATCCCGCAGGAGATGGTGCTGAATTATCTCGCCGAGCACGTACTCGGCCTGCCGCGGTCGTACTGACGGCCTACCGCAAGGGCGCGAGTCGGCCCGATTCGCCGTCGTAGCTAACCCAGCCAGCGATCGCGCCGCCAGTCACGATGGCGGCCACCGGTCCAGCCCTAGCCGGTCCAGCGGCCGCGCGATCGTCCGAGCGGATAGTGACCCGCCCGTCCGTCACCGAGATCAGCTGAGTCAACGATTCCACCCTGGTTTAGGAAAGTTTCCGACGATTCGGTGCCGGATTGGGGGAGCCAGGCAGGCACCATCGAGTGTCTGGCGACAGCGTAGGTGGGAGGCTGCCAGAGTGCCGACTGTCATTGCCTTTCATGCTCATCCCGACGACGAGGTGCTGCTCTCGGGTGGCACGCTCGCACGCCTGGCCGCCGAGGGTCATCGCGTGATCATCGCGGTCGCCACCGACGGGATCATGGGACCGGCGGACGGCCCGGACGGTCCGGCGCGCCTGGACGAGCTTCGGGCGAGCGCGGCGGCGCTGGGCGCGGCGAGGGTCATGCACCTGGGATACGCCGATAGCGGGCACGGGGCGCTCTTGTTCCCTGATCCGCCCGATCGAATCCGGTTCGCCCGCGCGGACATCGGCGAGGCTGCCGCCAGGCTGGCTGACCTGATCCGCGACGAGCGCGCCGACCTGCTCCTCAGCTACGACCCGCGGGGCGGCTACGGCCATCGTGACCACGTCAAGGTGCATGAGGTCGGCGTCCTGGCTGCGCAGCTGACGGGTACCCGCGTCCTGGAGGTAACGCTGCCGCGTGAACTGCTCACTGTGCTGTTCGGCCGGCTGGGCCTGCTGCGGCTCGCCGTTCGGTACCAGGAGGATGAGATCCGGGATGCCTACACCCCGCGCGCGGCGATCACGCACCGGATCACCGTGCGCAGGTACGCGCGCCAGAAGCAAGCCGCGCTCGCCGCGCATCGCACACTCCTCCGGGCCGGCGGGCGCACGGCGCGGCTAGCGCGTGTGATGGTCGCGCTGCCCGCGCCCGTGTTCGGGCTGCTGTTCGGCCGGGAGTGGTTCGTCGAGCCTGGCCCCGCCGGCGCGACGACCGGCACTGGCCATGTGCTTGCCACGGTGGAGGCGGTCGGCGCCAACGCAGGCGAGGAAGGACGGGCCGGTGCCAGCTGATCTTGGCGCACTGGTCGAGGACGTGGCCGCCGAGACCCGGGTACTGCGCGCGATCCTCGATCCGCTGCCGGACGCGAGCTGGCTGCTGCCGACTCCCGCACCCGGCTGGACCATCGCCGACCAGGTCGGGCACCTCGCCTACTTCGACGAGGTCGCTGTCACCTCCGCGACTGATCCCGACGCGTTCGCCGCCCGCCTTGCTCGCATCAACTCCGGCGGCGTGAGCCCGGACGTGATCGCGGCCGAGTACCGGCAGCTGTCCCCGGCGCAGCTGCGGGACTGGTTCGGCCGCGCCCGAGGCGACCTGCTCTCGGTCTTCGCCGGCCTGGATCCGGCCACCCGGGTGCCGTGGTTCGGGCCGCCGATGAGCGTCGCCTCGTCGCTGACGGCACGGCTGATGGAAACGTGGGCGCATGGCCAGGACGTCGCGGACACCGTTGGCGTGCAGCGCGAGGCGACGCACCGGCTCCGGCACGTCGCGCACATCGGCGTGGGCGCCCGCGCGTTCAGCTACATCGCACACGGCCTGCCGGTGCCGGCCGAGCCGGTCCGGGTCGAGCTCGTCGCGCCGTCCGGCGACCGGTGGGCCTGGGGACCGGTCGAGGCAGCCGACCAGGTCACCGGTCCCGCGCTCGACTTCTGCCTGCTGGTCACGCAACGGCGGCACCGGGCCGACACAACCGTGACCAGCCGCGGTCCGGTCGCTGAGCAGTGGCTGACCATCGCCCAGGCCTTCGCCGGACCACCGGGTGCCGGGCGCACGCCAGGCCAGTTCAGGACGGCCAGCGGCGGAGTCACCCGCCGCGACTGAGCCAGCCGCTGCTGACAGAATGGGCCGTCGGCCGAGGTACAAGCGCCGACGTAGCAGCGGAATTTAATGAACATGGGAGCGCATGTGAGCACGATCCGGGCCGCTTATGCCGCAGCGACCGATGCGCAGCAGCCGCTCAGCGCCCTGACGGTCGGCACCATCGAGGAGCCTGAGCGCCCTGGCGACGACTGGGTTCGGGTCGAGGTGCGCGCGAGCGCGCTGAACCACCACGACCTGTGGTCGCTGCGCGGCGTCGGCCTCTCCGAGAGCCAGCTGCCCATGGTGCTCGGTTGCGACGCGGCCGGGATCGGGCCGGATGGCGCGGAGGTCATCGTCTCCGCGGTCATCGGCGACCCGTCCGGCGGCGACGAGACGCTCGACCCGAAACGGACCCTGTTGTCCGAGCTGCATCCCGGCACGTTCGCTGATGTGGTGTGGGTACCGGCGCGCAACCTCGTGCCCAAGCCCGAGTCGATGACGTTCGTTGAAGCAGCCTGCCTGCCGACCGCGTGGCTGACCGCCTACAAGATGCTGGTGCGCAAGGGCCAGGTCCAGGCCGGGGACGCGGTGCTCGTCCAGGGCGCGGGCGGAGGCGTCGCAACGGCCGCCGTGGTGCTGGCGCAGGCGCTCGGCGCGCGCGTATACGCCACCAGTCGCAGCGCGGCCAAGCGCGAGCAGATCGCCGCGCTCGGGGCGACGGCCACCGAGCCCGGCGCGCGCTTGCCTGAGCGCGTCAACGTCGTCATCGAGACAGTAGGCACGCCGACGATCGACCACTCGCTCAAGAGCACCGTGCCGGGCGGCCGCATCGTCGTCTGCGGCAGCACCGGCGGGCACCTGGCCGAGATCGACCTGCGGCGGGTGTTCTTCCTCCAGCTTGAGCTGCTCGGCGCGACCATGGGCACCCGCGACGAACTCGCCGAGCTGGCCGCGCTAATGGCCGCTCGCGGCATCGCGCCGGTGATCGACTCGGTCTACCCGTTCGAGGAGGCAGCGGCCGCGTTCGCCCGGCTCGAGTCCGGCGATGCCTTCGGCAAGGTCGTCCTCGATCACGGGGCCACATCGTGACCGTTGCCGCCCTAGGTTCTGGAGCCCAATACCCTGGCGTCAGCTCTTGCGGACCACGCTGGTGAACCCGGCGATGAAGAGCGCGGCGAGCGCCCACGCGGCGACCTCCAGCAGCCAGTGCAGCACTGTGAAAGCTGAACCGGTACCGAGGAGCGTGGTGCCGCACTGGGCGCTCGGAACGCCAAGCGGCTCGCCCACGTCGAGGCCGACAGCGACCCGCTGCAGCGGCGTACACGGCGCGGCTAGCCGCGCAGATCCGGAGAGCCGCGGCTGGGCCAGCGCGCCGTGCGCACCGAGCACCGTGGCCAGGATCACCGACACGGCCAGCACGCCGAGCAGGAACAGCAGCGCGCGCGACGGCCGGTAACCATAACCCAGGACGACGCCGGTGAACCGCGCCCACGCGCGCTGCGAGGCGCCCGTGAGAGCCCCGCGGTCGAGCTGGTCCTGGCGCTGGGCCATGAGCACATCGCGTGCCTGGCGCTCGTCGCCGGCCGCGCTGAGCGCGGCCGCGAGGTGGCGGTACGGCTGCGCCGCGTACGCGGGCGTGTCGTGCCGGATCACCTGGAGCCATTCCGTCGGCGTCAGGCCAGCAGGCAGTGCCCGGTAGGTCAGCCCGTCGACGTTGATCCGGCTGCCGCGGCTCGCGTTATTCGCCACCGTGGCCGGCCCGTAATGGAACATGCGCCCGACCGTGGTGTTCGGCAGCTCCAGGACCGCCGCCGGGCCGCCGCCGCTCGCGGTCAGCCGGGCGAGATACAGATCCTGCCCGACCACCAGGCCGTCGGTGGTTAAGGCTGAGCCGTTCGTGCCGGTGATGGCCGCATCGGCGCAGACCAGCTGCCCGCCGATGCGCGCACCAGCCAGCTGCACCGCGCCGAGGCTCCCGCTAGCGGTGGCCGTGAAGCCGCCGTCGAGGAACACGTCCTGGCCGACCACGAGACCTTCAGCACCGAGGGCCGGCCCGCCAGCGTTGACCAGGGTGGCGCCCCGCGCATCCAGCAGGCCGAGCTCAGCGCCCGCCAGGTCCACAGCGGCCAGCTCACAGCGAGCGGTGACTGTCGCCAGGCTGAGGTCCAGGACCGTTGTCGTCAGGCGGCGTGCGACAAGGGGCGGGAGGTCGCGATGCGCTAACAGGCTCCCGCGGAGTATCAGCGCCGGCAGTGTCGCGCTGCTGGCGACGATTCCGTCGGGCAACAGGCAGTCGGTAAGGCTCAGCGGGATCGTCGCGGTGAGGTAGTTAAGGTCGAGCCGCCCGCTGATCCGGGCGCCGCGGAGCCGGATCCCGCGCGGGTCAGGACGGCCGACAAGGCGCCCGCGCAGGATGTCGCGGATGACGCTAGCGCGTACGGTGTGGCTGCGGCCCCAACGGCGCATCACATCCGCTGGAATGAGGTCCCCGGCCCGGTACTTCCTTCCGGCCAGGTCGAGCTGGTCACCCGAGCCCACCACCTGGACGAGGCGCCGCTCCGCCTCAGTCAGGTCCAGATACCCGCTACCGACCTGATGATCCATAGGAGCACCGTAGTAGACAGCCCGCAGGTGGGGAGCGGTTGCGCGGCTGACCAGACTTGACCGTGATACGGCCCGAGCGAGAGCGGGCTGCCAGATAGGGGGTGTTATGTCCGGCTGGTTCCAGGCGCAGGTCGTGCACACCGGGCGGCTCCCGTTGTTCTGCTTCTTCGTCGCCTTCGTGGTCGGCTTTGGCTCCATCCGCCTGTCCGTCCGGCTGGTCCGCGCGCGAGTCCGATGGTGGCCCGGCAACTTCCGCACGGGTACCGTGCATATCCACCACATGGTGTTCGGCGTGGTGTTCATGGGTGTGGGCGGTGTTGCCGAACTCGCCGCGCCGTTGCACTCGCTACCGTGGCGCAGTGGTTTCGCGGCGCTGTTCGGCCTAGGCACAGCGCTGGTGCTCGATGAGTTCGCGCTGATCTTGCACTTGCGCGATGTGTACTGGACTAACGAGGGCCGGATCTCGGTCGACGCCGTGTTCATCGCAACGGGCGTGACCGCGCTACTGCTGATCGGGGTCAGTCCGGTTGGCGTCCACAGTGTGGCCGATGACTATCGCCTTACCGGCAGCCCCGTGACGACCGCGACCGTGATCCTCACGGTCGTCGTGCTCTTCGTGCTCGCCGGAATCACGCTGCTGAAAGGCAAGATCTGGACCGCCTTGCTCGGCTTGTTCGTACCGCCCGCGTTCATCGTCGGTGCCATCCGCCTCGGCCGGCCGGGCTCCCCGTGGGCACGATGGCGGTACCAGGTGCGGCCGGGGAAGCTTGCCCGCGCCACCAGGCGCGAGCAGCTCCTGCGCCAGCCGGTGATCCGAGCGAAGATTCGCGTCCAGGACCTGCTCACCGGCAGCCACAACGAGCCGGCTCACTGGCTCGAGCCGACCGCCGGCCACGAGCCTGCGCTTGGACACGGCTACCCGGGCCCAGCCACGTCCCTGCTGGCCGATCCGGACCGCCGGGACTATTGTCCTGCTGTGAGCCGACTTAGTGATCTGCGCCGTGATGAGCTCGACCCCGCTGCCCAGGATGTCTGGGACAAGATAGTCGGCAGCCGGGGGCAGGAGCTCGTCGCAGCGGGCGGTGCCCTGGTCGGGCCCTTCAATGCCTTCGTGCACGCACCCGACGTCGGCCGGCGGCTCTCCTCGCTTGGCGCCGCGCTGCGCTTCGGCACGTCCATCGACCGACGGCTCAGCGAGGTCGCGATCATCACGGTCGGGGCCCGCTGGCAAGCTGAGTTCGAGTGGTGGGCGCACGCTCGGATGGCGCGCGAGCATGGCGTGCCCGAGGCCGTGGTAGCTGCGATCGGCCGGGGTGAGGACCCGCCATTCGCAGCCGACGACGAGCGCACCGTCTACGCGGTAGCCCATGAGCTGGCCGACGGCGGCCAGGTCAGCCAGGCCACCTACGACACAGCCCGTGACCTGCTGGGCGAGGCAGGCATGGTCGAGCTGGTGTCGTTGTGCGGGTACTACACCCTGATCTCCTTCCTGCTGAACGCCTTCGCCGTGCCGATCCCGCCCGGTGCCGAGCCGATGTGGGGAAGCGCGCAGTGACCACCGCGGCCGGTCAGGCCAGGATCGACGACGCCGGCGCCTACCTTCCGGCCGAGGCCACGGGCTCGGCGCCAGGCCGCGGGCGGCTGACCGGGCGGCGAGTGCTCGTCGTCGGCGCCGGGACCCGCCCATCGCCTGAGCCGGACCCGCCGGCCGGCAACGGCCGCGCTATCTCGATCCTGGCCGCCCGCGAAGGCGCAGCCGTGGCGTGCGCCGACCGGAATGCCGATGCGGCCGAGGAGACGGCCCGGCTGGTACGAGCCGAGGGCGCCATCGCCGACGTGTTAGTTGCCGACGTCGCCGATCCGCTGGCCTGCGCTCGGCTCGTCACGGACTCAGCCGCCGCGCTAGGCGGACTGGACGGCCTGGTGCTCAACGTCGGCATTGGGCTCGGCCGCGGCATGGCGGGCACCACAGCTGAGCAGTGGGACGAGACGTTCGCCGTGAACACGCGCGCGCACTTCCTGATCGCATCCGCCGCGCTGCCTGTGCTCGAGCCACGCTCGGCCATCGTGTTCGTCAGCTCGGCGGCGAGCCTTCGCGCCGCGACGGGCATTCCGGCCTACGACGCCTCCAAGGCTGCGCTCCTGGGTATCTGCCGCCAGACGGCGCGCGAGGGCATGGCCAGCTTCATCCGCGCGAACCTCGTCGTGCCGAGCCTGGTCGACACCCCGCTTGGCCGTGAGGCCTCGCGGCATAACCCTGCTCGCACGGCGCGGCACCTGCCCTTCGGCCGGCAGGCGACCGCGTGGGAAGTGGCCTATGCGACCGTCTGGCTGCTGTCCGCCGAGTCGAGCTACGTCAACGCGCAGCCGCTCGTGCTAGACGGCGGGGCCCTCAGCTTCACCTAGCCGTTTCCTTTGATAGTGCCGGCAAAGCCGGTTGCCGAGCATTAACATAAGCAAGTAATATAAGCGCGTTATGCAAACGACCAGCACGGGCCCAGCCACCACGGGCCCAGCCACCACGGGCCATCCCCAAGCCGCGGAGGTGGCAGCCGGACTGGAGCGCCTCGTCGCCCTGATTCGCTGGCTCAGCCCGCCCGGCCTGTCGCTGACGACAGCCGCCACGCTGGCGACGCTCGACCGGTCAGGACCGTGCCGGCTGACGGCCCTGGCCGCGAACGAGGGCGTGACGCAACCCGCCATGACTCAGCTCGTTGGCCGGCTGACGGAGGCAGGCCTAGCGATCAGGCGAGCCGACCCCGACGACGGCCGGGCCGTGCACGTGGAGATCACTGACGCTGGCCGCGAATTCGTGGCCCGCCGGCGCGCCGCCAGGGCCGACCGGCTGTCAGCCTTGCTGGCCCGGCTCAGCCAGGCCGATCAGGACGCGCTTGCCGCCGCGCTGCCGGCCATCAACGCGCTTGCCAGCGCCGAGCGCGACGGTGCGCCAGTTATCACTGGCCAGGACTAGGAACGCAGGAGAGAACAGTTATGAGCGGGACTGCTGTCAGCCCCTTCCGCCAGCCGAAAGCGGTCTTCGCCGTCGCCTTCGCATGCGTTGTGTCGTTCATGGGCATCGGGCTGGTTGACCCGATCCTGCCCTCCATCTCCCGCCAGCTGCACGCCTCGCCGAGCGAGGTCACGCTCCTGTTCACTAGCTACCTGGTCGTCACTGCCGTGGCGATGCTCATCACCAACTGGGTGTCAAGCCGCCTGGGCGCCAAGCGCACCCTGATCGTCGGCCTGGTCCTGATTGTTGCCTTCAGCGCGCTGGCCGGGGCGTCCCCTTCGATCAGCGGCATCATCGGCTTCCGGGCTGGCTGGGGCGTAGGCAACGCGCTGTTCATTGCGACCTCGCTCGCGGTCATCGTCGCGTCGGCGAGCGGCGGCTTCACCGGCGCCATCGTGCTGTACGAGACGGCGCTCGGCCTCGGCATCGCCGTGGGTCCCCTGCTGGGCGGGGTGCTGGGCGAGATCAGCTGGCGCGGCCCGTTCTTCGGCGTCTCTGTGCTGATGGCCATCGCGCTCGTCGCCACCATCATCCTGGTCCAGCCAACGCCGCTGCCCGCGAAAAAGACATCGCTATCTGCGCCGCTGCGGGCGCTGCGCCATCGCGGACTGCTCACCATCTCGCTGACCGCGCTGTGCTACAACTGGGGCTTCTTCACCGTGCTCGGCTACGCGCCGTTCCCGATGAACCTGAGCCCGATCAAGCTGGGACTTGTCTTCACCGGCTGGGGAGCCCTGGTCGCGATCTTCGCCGTGTTTGGGGCGCCGCGTCTGCAGGCGCAGTTCGGCATCGCCAGGACCATGTACGTCAACCTGGCGGCGTTCGCCGCCCTCATCCTGGTCATCGCCATCTGGACCACCGACCGCTCGGTCCTGATCCCCGCCGTCATCGCTTCCGGCATCTTCATCGGCGTGAACAATACGATCACCACACAGGCGGTCATGACGATCTCGTCAGTGGAGCGTCCCGTCGCGTCGGCGGCCTATAGCTTCGTCCGCTTCATCGGCGGCGGCCTCGCCCCGTACGCAGCCGGGCGGCTGGTCCTGGCGCTGAACATTCATGTCCCCTTCTTCATCGCGGCCGGCGCCGTGGTGGTCGGCATCGCGATCCTGACGACCGCGCGCCACATGCTGGCTGACGCCGAGCGCGTGCAAGCCGAGGAGGTGGCGGCGCACCGCAAGCCGGCGGCCCCGCCCGAGCGGGTCGTGCCCGTGCCTGGCGATAACGCCGCCGACGGCCAGGCGGCTGGCATCATCGTGGCCGCGGTGGACGGCTCGCCGATCGCAGCCATGGTGGCCGAGGCGGCCGCCAGGATGGCCGCCGAGAGCGGCCGCGCCGTCCACATCGTGCACGCGAGGGAGGCTGCGGTCGGCGGCGACGTGGGCGTGGACGGCGAAGACCTGGACGCAGCCAGGGCTCTGGTCCGCGGCTACCTCGACCGCCTCGCCGCGCACCGGGTACCGGCCGACGGCCAGATCCTCCTCCACGCGACCGACCACGGGGCCGCGGGCCGGATGATCGCCGAGTACGCCAATGGCGTCGGAGCGAGCACGGTGGTCATCGGCGCCCGGACCCACGGCGGACTGCCGGCGCTCATCGATGGCAGCTCCAGCCGGGAGCTACTGCGGCTGGCGCACAGCGATGTACTGATCATCAACCCGGCCGCACCAGCCCACTCTGACCCGCCGCTCGCTGCCGAGCCCGCTGGAGCACTGTAGCGACTTACCATGACATCGCACCCGCGCTAAGCGCGGATTTTTCACTGGCTAAGGAGTAGGAGAGCTCATGTCTGTCGTTGTCGTCGCCACCATCGTGCCACTGGCCGAGCACCGTGACGAGGTCATCGCCGCGTTCAAGGAAACGATCGAGCAGGTCCATGGCGAGGACGGGTGCGAGCTGTACGCGCTCAACGAGGCGCCAGACAGGCTCATCATGATCGAGAAATGGACGAGCCCGGAGGCGCTGCGCGCGCACAGCAAGGGCGCCGCGCTGACGGCGCTCTACCCGAAGCTGGCCGGCAAGGTCGCTGGCGCATCGGACGTCATCGTGCTGCAGCAGGTCCCAGCTGGCGACGTCGGCAAAGGCGCAGTGTGACGGGGCTGACCTGGCCTTAAAACCGTTTGCGGGCGGCGCCGGGCGCTGCTGGAGTGGGCAGCATGACAGGGACCACCAGCCCGATTGACAGCGCCGCCCGCGCCGCCTTCCGCGAGCGCGGCTACCTGGTGATTCCCGGCGTGCTCGATGACCGCCAGCTGGCCTGCGCCCGGCGCACTGTCGCGGCGATGCTCACCGCTGAGCCGCCGCCTGCCGGTCACACCGGGCCTTACTTCCTGTGGCCGCGGTTCGAGGCGGATCGCCTCGATTCGCCGGGGGAGGGCGGCCACGATCACGGCCTGCTGCGGTTCTACCGCGCGAGCGGCATCGGCGCCCTGGCGGCCGGCCTGCTGCGACCGGACCTGACGCCGCAGGAGCCCGAGTTCGCCCAGCTCGCGACTACCATCCCGAGGTGGCCGCACCGGCCGGGGGGCCCGCACGTCGACGGCATCACCCCGCCCGCGCCCGACGGCACGCCGGGCACGTTCTCACTGCTGGCCGGCGCGTGGCTGAGCGACCACATGAAGCCGGATCAGGGCAACCTGTGGGTGTGGCCGGGCACGCATCTGAGATTTGGCGCTTACCTCGCGCAGCACGGCGCTGATGCACTAGGCCGGCTTCAGCCCGAGCCGTATCCGCCGATCGAGCTGGGCGAGCCGCGGCAGGTGACCGGCCCGGCGGGCAGCGTCTTGCTCGCGCACTACCTGCTCGCCCACAACATCGGCGGACATCACGGCCCCGCTGGCGCGCCGATGCGACAGGTGGTGTACTACCGGCTCCAGGCGGCCGGGCACCGCGGCCGGTGGCGCGAGGCCGTGACCGACCCGCTAAGCGAGTTCCGTGCGGCCTAGCGATCTTCGCGCCCGGTTAGCTGAGATACAGGCTGGTGCCGACCGCGTTCGGCACGAAGGCCTCGCCGAACCTGGCCGACATCGCATGCTGTGCGCGCCAGCCGGTGCAGTGGGCCGGGACGAGCCAGTCCGGACTGAGCTTCGCCAGGTCGTCGAGTACCCGCGGGATCAGCGGCTCGAATATCGGCCCGTTCAGGTGGAAGCCGCCGACGATCGCGTGCAGCCGCTCGCCGCCAGTCAGCACCTGCGCGTACCGGGCGATGTTGACGACGCCAGCGTGCCCGCAGCCAGTGAGCACGACGAGGCCCTTGCCCGCCACGTTCAGGATGAGCGCCTGGTCGTCCAGCACGAGCGGATCCGGCTCCCAGCTGTGGCCGAGCCAGGCCTGCTGCGGCGGGAAGCCGGGCTCGTAGCCGGTCACGCGCGGCACCTCGCCAGTGACGAGCACCGAGTCGCCGAACAGGAAGCTCGGCTGCCGCTCCTCGATGATCTCGAAGCCTGCCCCGGTCAGCGCCCGCTTGCTCGTCGTCGGCAGCTCGAGCGGATCGCGACCGGGCAGGAGGACGCGCCGTCGGCGCCAGAAGTGCGGATGGATCAGCACCGGCATGTTCGCCCGGCCGATCGCGCGGATCAGCCCGTCGATCCCCGTCGTGTGATCAAAGTGACCATGGCTGCACACGATTGCCTCGATTGAGGCCGGGTCGAGCTGGAGCCGGCGCATGTTGTCCGTGACACCGTCCGGGCTCGGGCCGGCGTCGAACAGGAACCGGTGCTCACGGCCGCCTTTGGTGATCGTGACCAGTGCGGAGAAGCCGTGCTCGGCGACGAGCGCGTCCGGCGCCGTGCCATCTTCCATCACCGCCGCGGCCCGGGACGGGCTGCGGCTGGCTGCCCCTCGCTGCGCCGGTCCCTGATCCGGCATGAAGGTGTCGGTGACGTTGTCGATCAGCGTCGTGATGACGACCGAGTCGACGGGCTCTAGCCGGATGGTCAGCCGTGGCTCCGGGAGCGGGTGCCGGGTGCTCGCGATGATCGGGTCAGTGCTGTCGTCTGTGCACACGAGCCCATCGTAGGTCTGCGACCTCGCCGCCTAGAGCGGGCTGCCGGCCTCGGTGAGTTCGTCGAGCATGCGATCGAGTGCGCCGAGCCCGATCGAGAGGTGGCCCTGTCCTTCTTCCAGATGCGCCATGGCGGCGGGGAGGTGTGAGGCAAGCCACTGGCCGTGGGAGTAAGGCACCATGAGATCGGCAGTTCCCTGCCAGATCATGGTCGGGACTGAGATCTCGTCCAGGCTGAAGCCCCACGGATTCGCAAACGCCAGGTCGTCGTCGAGCCAGCCGTCCACGCCTGCCCGGACCGCCTCCCGGAAACTGGCGGCCATGTCCTCGCCGAACTCGCCGGTGATCTCAGCCCGGTCGACGTCGGGAAGCACCGTCTGGAGCGACGAGACAATATCGGCAGCAGTGATGTCCTTGACCAGGTCGCCCTGAGGTTGGAGGTACGACCGCAGCACGTCTTCGCCCTGGATTGCCGCGGAGAACTCGGCCACGTTCTCCTCTCCCATGCCCGACATCCAGTCCAGGCCTTCGGCCTCGTACGGGGCGACGCCGGCGATCACGAGCACCGCGGCAGCAGGGCCCAGCCGGGCCCCGCAGGCCAGGGCATGCGGGCCACCGCCGGACCAGCCAGCTATCAGGCAGCGTTCGGCTCCGATCGCGGCCAGCACAGCCTCGGTGTCGGCGGCCGCATCCACGATGCTGCGACCAGGCTGGCGGGTCGAATCGCCATACCCCGGCCGCGACGTGGTGACCAGGCGCAGTCCGCGTGCGTGCGCCGCGCGCTCAAGTGCGCGAATCGGGGTGACGGCGCCGGGCGTCCCGTGGTGAAAGACCAGCGGCAAACCGGTGGCTGGGCCGCTCACGCAGATGTCGAGGCGCCGGCCATCCGGCAACTGAACATGGTCAAAAGCGTCCATGCCACCAATCCTGGCAGCTTTCAGCCGCCGCGCGTACCCATGGGGCTGATCCACAGGGCGGCCGCGACTGCTAGGCCGACACCGATCACGATCAGCAGGTCCATGACCCACGTATGCGACCCGTGCAGGGCAAAAACCTGGCTGGCACTACCGGGGTATCGGGCCGGTATTCGCTGGCCCTGACTAGTGCCGGCCGGCAGGCTGCCTTCGTAGGCGACGCCCGGAACCGTGACGCCGTTCTTCTCCTCGAACGTGCCGACCCACGTGCAGCCATAACGCGGCGAGCAGTTCTGATACCCGACGACGAAGATCCCGCTCGTGCCCGACCCCAGTGCTGCGGTAATGGCGGGAACGAGGCCGAACGACACCCCGACGACGGCCATGGCCGCCACCGCTCCGAGGATGACGATCACGGTATGGCGATCGAGTCTGCGACGGCGCGCGGGTCTTTGCTCACGCCGGCCGTCAGGACCGTACCGGGGCCGCGCCGTTAGCTCGCGGCGGTGACCCGGTTTGCCCATGCGATCAGCGAGCCGATGACCTCGGCAGAGTTGGTCTCGTTCAGGATCTCGTGCCGGGCGCCCGGGTAGGTGACCACCGTGACATCGGTTAGCCCTGCATCCCTGAGCCGATCAGCGAGCGGGTGCAGCAGCGTGAGCCCGCCGTTGACCGGGTCACTCTCGCCGACTGCGATATACACCGGCAGGTCGTTGCGCAGCACCGCGACCTGGCCGGGGTCGGCGAGTCGCCGCGCGCCGACGAACATGGTCTTGGCCGACGATGTGTCGATCCCGAAGCCGCACAGCGGGTCCGCCACGTAGGCGTCGACGACTGCCTCGTCGCGCGACAGCCAGTCGTAGTCGGTCCGGGCCGGCTGGAACGCGGCGTTGAACATGGCCAGGTCGAGCGGCTGATCCAGATCCAGCGCGGGCTCCAGCAGGTCGATCACTGCAGTGCCGGTGAGCACGACGCCGTCGACGTCCGCGCTGTGGTCCAGCAAGTACTGCTGCACCGCGAAGGAGCCCATGCTGTGCCCAAGCAGGATCAGCGGCAGACCCGGGTGCTCGGCCCGGACGATGGCGCCGAGGTCGCCGATGTCGTCGACCAGGCCGGTCCAGCCACCCGCGCCGAGGTTACCCAGGTCGTCGGGGCTAGCGCTGGCGCCGTGCCCGCGGTGGTCCTCGGCGTATACGACGTACCCGACATCCGTTAGCGCCTGCGCGACATGCTCGTACCGCCTGGCGTGCTCACCCATGCCGTGCGTGATCTGCACGGCCGCGGTCGGCTGCCCGGCCGGGTCCCACCGGTAGGCAGCTATCTGCGTACCGTCGGCGGCGGTGAAGGTGAAGCTGCTGGTGGGCATCGCGGTGGTCCTTTCGGTGCTGGCTCGCCCGTCAGAACCTAGAGCGAAATGTAGCGCCCGACAAGCCCTGCGGCGGGACCGCGAGGGCGGTCCCGCCGCAGCGGTACTGGCTAAGTCGTCAGCCGCCAGGCGGCCGGCTTAGCCCCATCACGGATAACTCGTGACATCCTGCGGGTTCTGATTACCCGGACTGGTGCTGGTCACCGGACCGCCGACCCCGTTAATGAGGGAGTTGTCGCCACCCGACCCCTGGATCCAGATGCCGACGACGTTCTGGAACTGCACGCCGGGCGTATCCGGGGCCTGGAAGGCCGCGGCGTCGTACAGCGTCGCCGTGGTGTTGATGAAGACGACATAGCTGCCCATCCCGTAGCCATTGAACGTCGTGACGTTCGGCGTAACCAGGAAGGCCGGGTAGCCGTCCTGCGTGGGAGACGCCATCCAGGCAGACTGGCTCGGCGGGTCGTACGGCAGCTCGTTCTGGAAGAAGACGTCGGTTCCACCCTGGCCGCACCAGATCACCTCGTTCTTCTGGTAGTGCTCGACGGCCAGGCCATACGCGGTGACGTTGTCCCCGGTGACGACGACGCCGGTGTCGCCCTGGTTATAGGTCCAGCCCGCTCCCACTTGACCTTGAGGGCCGGTTATGGAGGTGTTGGCGCCGTGGTCGGCTCGCCACGCCCATACGTCGTCGATGATCGAGTTATCGGCGTTGTCGAGGAGACTGACGGTGGCCGAGACGTTCGTCGTCTCCGCGCCGCCGATGCGGAAGAAGACATCCTGGATGGTGTCGGGGTCATCGGCGCTGCCCGAGCCGAAGCCCGGGATCCCGACCGACATCAGAACGGGCGAGTTCGCCGGCCCGGCGTCGACGATGAGACCGGACACCTTCACCCCCGTGTTGGGCCCGACGATCATGGCCGCGTTGCCATGCTGCGGCACGAGCGTGGCAAACCCCAGGCCCAGCACGACCGTATCCGGCCGGCTGACCAGAATCGGCTGGTCCAGGTCATAGACGCCAGGCGTGAGGATGAGGTCCTTGCCGAGTGCCAGCGCGGCGTCGATCGCCAGCACCGGAGTACTCGGGTTCGCCACGAAGAACTTCGACAACCGGATCGAGGACCCGGCCTCGCTGCCGCTTGCCCAGGACGGACCGGAAGTATTGTGCTGGACGGCCGGCACGAACACCTCGTATCGGCCCGCCGAATTCATATACAGGAACGGGGCCTCTTCGGTGACTGGACTCGTCGGCAGCACGGTGTTTTGCAGGCACTGACCGGCGAACTCTGCCGCAGGCGCGCCCTGGACGCCGGAATAGACCATGTTCCAGAGGCCGCCATTCTGTGTTGGCCCGCCGCAGCCGTTCGAGCCACCGATGGTGCTGTTGCGGACCATGTACTGCTGGTTGCCGTAGAAGTTCAGATCGCCGCTGATCTGGCTGTCAGCGATGAAACCACCGCTGGCGTAGTTGTCGGCCGAGCAGTAGTCCTGGAAGACCACGCTGCCGTTGATGATTGCTCGCCTGATCGGGGTGGCTTGCGACGCCGACCACATCTCCGCCGACGTCGCGCAGCCGGCGCCGTACGGATCGAGATTCGGCGGCACGTAGTCCGGCGTGGTGGACGGCACGTCGACATTGAGCGTCAGGTTCGACAGCGACCGCCAGAAGTTGTCGTCGGAGTTGCATCCGCCGGACGAGCAGAGGTTGTTGAATACCTGGACCAAGCCGTCGATGACGGTGTCCTGTGGCATGTAGCCAAGACCCGCGACCTCGGTGTAGTAACCAACCTGGAATACCAGCGGGCTGGCGCTCGAGCCGTACGTGCCGGGCTCGAAGTAGATGGCGTACCGCTGGCTGTCGAACTGGCTGCTGGCCGGGACCTGCTGGGCCGAGATCGCGTTGAGATCGGCCTGGATGGCGGCCTGGCTCATGCTCGGGCTGAAGACGCAGACGTCTGGGCCGAACGCAGCCACGTTCGCGTCCGGGCACAGTGAGGAGTCGGCACTAGCGGCAGGCGCGAGCGAAGCCGCGCTGACGCCGGTCACTCCGACGACGGCGATCACCGCCGCGGCTAATGCCGCCAGGCGTCGCTTCCGGGCGTGGGCGTATCCAAACAGGCTGGCTGCACGCATGACGAGAGTCCTCCTTGTTCGAGACGACAGTGACGTCCGAACCCGAGGCACACTCACCAGGAAGACAAGCAGACCTCGTCCGACCAGCCCGGTGCGCGTACTTATCCGGAAGAACTAGTGCGCGCACTCGTGATCCTGAGCCGTCCCGGCCAGTCCGTCAAGATGCGTTGGGTGCGAGCAGCGCCAGCACGACACAGGCCCGATGCTCCGCATCGGCAAAAATCTCGAACCGGCAGCGGCGGGTGGTGATCGCCGCGCCGAACGGCTCACCGGTCCCGTGGTTGCGCGCATAGCGAGGGAACGCACCGCCACTGACCTGCACCCGCAGGCGGTGGCCTGCACGTATCCGGTAGGCGGTGGGATACAGCGCGAGGTCAACCGTGAGCACGCCGTCCGCGCCTACCTCAACATCGGCGGCCGGCATCGTCTGCGGGCTAAGCCGCCGGATGCCGTCGACGACATTGCGGGACACGCCCTTCTCGTCGACGTCGCAGAGCCGGACGAACACGTCGGCATGGTCCAGGGAGGCGCGGACGTAAATGCGCGCGCTGACCGGACCGACGACATCCTGATCAGCCCCCGCCGGCTCGCTGGTGTACGTCAGCACGTCAGCCCGAGCCTCGATGGCCGCGTTATCGACCTGCTTGCCCGGCGGCTGGAGCACCGGCCCGCCTGCGGTGGGCGTCGGATCGGCCGGGTCGTACACGAACGAAGCAGGCGCTTGGTCGCCAGGCTCAGCGTCGAGCGTCAGCCCGCCATCCGGCCGCAGGTAGTAGACCGCATGCGTGGCGGGCGGCGGCCAGTCCTCGAAGTCCAGCCAGGTGCCTGCCTGCTGGAGGTATACCCGCACCCGCGGGCCGGCTGGCGCCGGGGCGCCGGACAGGTGGTGCCGCAGCCACGAGATGTCGGACTGGGTGATTGCCTTGAGCTCGCCGGGCTCGGCGTGCAGCCACGGGCCGACGATGAGCCTCGCTTCGACGCCCGCCGCGCGGATTGCCATGTAGTCACGCAGCTGCTCGGCCACGAACAAGTCCCACCAGCCCGTCACCATGCTCACTGGCGGCAGCCTGCTGAAGTCGGCACCGTCATGATCCGCGGGCGCCCAGAAGTCGTCGCCAGGGCCAGCGTGATCGACGAAATCGCGCCAGAACGGCACCGGCGCCCCAGCCACCGCCACGTCCGCAGCTTGCAGCGGCGTCTTGCGCAGCGCCCGCCGCATGGCCGCGAGCCGGACGGGGTTCGGCACTAGCGGCAGCGCGCTGCGCTCCTGCCGGCCAATCTGACCGGTCCAGTTCAGCGCGTTCCGCAGGCCGGGTGCGCCGTGCTGGTAGAACGCCGCGGTGATCCGGGCGGCCGTGATGTTGAGCGATACTGACTCCAGCGGGGGATCCGCATACGGCGCGACGGCCCACTGGGTGTGACCGAGATAGCTGCCGCCGGTCATCGCGACGCGACCGTCGCACCACGGCTGCTCGCGCAGCCAGGCCACGGTGGCCAGGCCGTCATCACGCTCATGCTGGAACGGGCGGAACTGGCCGCCCGAGCCGAACGTGCCACGCGCGCTCTGGATGAAGACCTGGAAGCCGCGGCGGGCAAGCGGCGCGGCGAACACTGTGCCGGCCAGTCCAGCGCGGCCGTACGGCGAGCGGATCAGCACGACCGGTAGCGGCCCGAGCTCGCGTGCTGGCCGGTAATGGTCACCGAGCAGCACGACGTCGTCGGACATCGGGACGCCAACGTCGCGGCGTACCACGATGGGTACGCCCGGTCCAGCCAGGCCCATCGCCCGGTCCACGGCGAGGCCGGCGAGGCGCGCAAGTGGGTTCATCGGGCGCTCCCTTCAGCTGCCACGATAGCCCGGAGCCGCTAGATCCGGTCTTCGGTGGCGGGGTCTTCTGCGCCGTCGAAGTACCGGTCAAGTACCTGCGCGAACACCGGCTCGACCGGGTCGGCACGCCGGAACAGGGTCATCGACGACCTCAGCTTCTGCGCGTCGATCGCCCCGAAGACCTGCTCGGCCGTCCGGTCCGCCAGACCCACCAGGATCGACGCGCACTCGACGAGTCTGCGGCCAAGCACCGGATGCGCGAGGTAGGCCCTGGCCTCCGCCAGCGAGCTGATCGCGTAACGCCTCGACATGTCACTATGGCCGAGGCCAGCGATCTGCGGGAATACGAACCACATCCAGTGGCTCGTCTTGCGGCCGCGGCGTAGCTCGGCGGTCGCGTACTCGTACGTGCCATCCTGAGCGTCGGTGAACCGCCGGAGATCAAACGAGTGTGGCGTCATCTACCTAGCATCGGACCGGCTTGCCTCATCGAGTGGCACCGCCCGGCTAATCCACGCTGCGCGGCCGTCCCGGAGCTGCCCGTCGTGTACCGCACAAAGCACGGCGACGTACTCGCTCGTGCCCAGCGTGATCTGCCACCGCGAGGTACCCAGGCTCGTGCACGGCGCGTGCCACGCGGTCACGCTCATCATGTCCGGGCAGATGATCTTCCGCCCCGCAGCGCACATGCCGGTGAACTCGCTGCACTGCGCGCAGAAGCCGAGCCGGATGGCGACCATGTCGGACGTGACTAAGCCGCAGTCCGGGCAGGTCCAGCCAGTTGCAGGCCGACCCCAGCGGCGGCGCCTGGATCCGCCTGACGCGCTGACGGATGTGCGGGAAGCGTTCTGAGACATCGGTCGCCGGCCCTTCGCACACCGGGCCTTCCCCCCACGGTCACGCTCCGGTGATGACACTACGTTACGGGTCCGGTACGCCGGCGCACGTCCTTCGAATGATGTAGGCGGATATGTATTTTCTGCGGTCTACGGGCGGTTCTACACTGCCTGCGTGAGCAATCTGACCAGGATCGTTACCGGGTACGACGCCAGCGGCTTGCCGACGATCCTGTGGCGGGGCCAGCCGCCCACGGTGATCCACGCCGGCCGTTACACCACGACCGAGCTGTGGGTGGCCGGGCGGGGGCCGCTCGAAGCGACCGATGCCGACACCTCGGTCGGCGACTGGGCGCTGGAGCCGCCGGCCGGCGGTGCGTGCTTCCGGATCGTCGAGATCGCCCCCGACAGCGGTGACAGTGACAGTGACGGGCTCGAATCCGGCCACTCCGACTTTCAGGGCGCCCACGCGACGGACACCCTCGACTACATCACCATCCTGCGCGGTGAAGTGACCCTCGTCGTCGGCGACACCGAAGTGGTTCTGCGGCCCGGCGACTCAGTCGTGCAGCAGCCCGGCGTCCCGCACGACTGGCAGAATCGCACGGGCGAGAACGCGGTCATGGTGGGCGTGCTGCTTAGCGCTCGCTAGCCGGAATGACCCTATGGTGGGTGATATGACGCCGCCGGACATCAATCTCATCGACCCGGACACCTACCAGCGCAGCGGGCCTCCCCATGACCAGTTCGCCTGGCTGCGGGAGAGTGATCCGGTCTTCTGGCATGCCCACGGCGGCGAGCCGGGCTGGCCCGGATTCTGGGCTGTCACCAGGCATCACGACGTCGGCCACGTGTCGCGGCACCCTGAGATCTTCTCCTCGGCCAAGCGGCTGTCGCTCTTCGGCGAGATCCCGGAGCAGCAGATCGAGCTGCAGCGGCTGATGATGCTCAATATGGATCCGCCGCAGCACACGCGGCAGCGCGCGTTCGTCAACCGCGGATTCACGCCCCGGATGATCAGCCGGCTGGAAGAGCACATCGCTCAGATCTGTCACACGCTCCTCGATGACGTCCAGCAGGGCGGCACGGCCGACTTCGTCACTGAGATCGCCGCCCCGCTGCCGCTGTGGGTGATCTGCGAGCTCGTCGGCGCCCCGGTCGAGGACCGCGACCGGATCTTCGAGCTGTCCAACGTGCTGATCGGCGCGGCGGACCCTGAGTTCCAGCTCGAGCCGCTGGCGTCACAGCATGCCGCCGCGGAGATCTATGCCTACGGTGCCGCCCTCGCCGAGCGTCGCCGCGAGCTGCCAGCCGACGACATCATCACCCGGCTGCTCCAGCCCGACGACACCGGCGAGGCGCTGACGAGCGCCGAGTTCGACCTGTTCTTCCTGCTCCTGACGGTCGCGGGGAACGAGACGACCAGGAATGCGGCCGCCGGCGGCATGCTCGCCTTGTTCGAGCATCCAGATCAGTGGCAGCGGCTGCTGGACGACGCGTCGCTCATCCCGACGGCCGCCGAGGAGATCGTCCGCTGGGTCAGCCCCGTGAACCTCTTCCGCCGCACAGCGCTTCGCGACAGCGAGCTCGGCGGGCAAGCGATCGCGGCCGGGGACAAGGTCGTCGTGTTCTACGCGGCCGCCAACCGAGACGAGTCGGCGTTCGCGGCACCGCAGCAGTTCGACGTGGGCCGCGACCCCAACCCGCACGTTGGCTTCGGCGGTGGCGGTCCGCATTTCTGTCTCGGACGGCACCTGGCCGCGCTCGAGCTGCGCGTGCTCCTGCAGGCCCTGACCGAGCGGATGCCGCAGATCCGGCTCGACGGCGAGCCGAGCAGGCTGCGATCGAACTTCATCAACGGCATCAAGCACATGCCGGTGCGGTTCTAGCAGAATGCCAAGCATGGGCTATCACTACTCCCCGAGCTGGCGTGGCCTGACCAAAGTGGTCTTGCCCCCGGTGCTCAGCATTGTGCTCCGGCGGGAGTGGCAGGGCAGGCAGGAGGTACCGCGGGCGGGCGGGCTCATCGTTGCGGCCAATCACATCTCCGAGGCGGACCCGCTGGCGGTGTGTCATTACCTGCATGCCTGCGGTCGGTATCCCGTGTTCATCGCGAAGTCGTCATTGTTCGGCCACGGTTTCGTGGGCAAGGTCGTGCGCGGCACCGGCCAGATCCCGGTCGACCGCGACACCGGCGGCGGTGCCGCTGTGCTGACGGCCGCGGAGGACGCGCTAGCGGCCGGACAGTGCCTGGTCGTCTATCCCGAGGGCACCTGCACTCGCGATCCGGACCTGTGGCCGATGACCGGACAGACGGGAGCGGCGAGGCTCGCTCTCGCCACCGGGACTCCGGTGATTCCGCTGGCATCCTGGGGAGCGCACGAGCTGCTGCCCTATGCCAAGGGTGAGAAGGGCGGGCTCGCCGGGACGCTCAAGCCCGGCCTCCACCTGTTCCCCCGCAAGAAGGTTCAGCTCATCGCCGGGCCGCGCGTGGACCTCAGCCGGTACGAAGGCCAGCCGCTGACCGCTGACACCCTGCATGCCGCCACGGCAGACATCATGCGCGCCATCGCGCTGCTCGTGGGCGAGCTGCGGCACGAGGCGCCGCCAGCCGAGCTTTACGACCACCACAAGGCGATCGAACAACGACGGCATCATGCCGACTAGGTCATTGCGACCAGATCCTGCTGACCAGATCACGCTGAGGCCGGATACTCGACGAGCGAGACAATCCGGCTCGCCATGAAGCGCGCGGTCCTGACCGGCGTGCCGGTGCGGGTGACTTCGGTGACCTCGACCAGGCCACGTCGCGTGGCAACCTCGACACGGCGCCCCGCGCGCGTCGCGCCGATCTCATACGTTCGCGTACTGTCGCCGACATCGACGACGATCTCGACGCGATCACCCTTCAAGCCGCTCACCTCGCCAGTCGAACATCCATTCGATACCCATATTTCGCGGGGACGAAACGGCTTTCGGCTGGACACGCCGGGACTCTGAGTGGAAAGTGGCTTCCAACGTCTTCAGTGAGGTGGGGCACCGTCATGCCGCGGTTCATGGATTATCACGACGACCTGAAGCTCCCGGCCGAGGCCATCGAGCAGATCACGCAAGGGACCCGCGAGGGTGCCACCGACGAGTTCGGCGTGCGGCAGATCGAGCTCTATCACAACCCCGACGGGAAGGTTTACTGCCTGCTCGAAGGCCCAGACGAAGAGGCGATCCGCAATCATCACGCGGCGCTTAACGTGCCGTGCGGCGACGTCCACGAGGTCGACAGCCTGCTCTGAGCCTGCCTCCCGGTACCTGCCGCGACAGCGGGCCGGCCCCGCCAGTTAGCCTTATTACGGGAATGTGGCGGACGGTAGGGGAGGCCCTGATGCCACGCAGGATCGGGTACTGGCTGGCGGTCAGCGTCGCAGCGGCCCTCATCGTGCGCGCGGCGTGGTCAGGCGCGCCCGGCAATCCGGCCACGCTTATCAGCCGCATCAGTACGTTCGCGATCGTCGGGCTGATCGCGGTCCTGCACTGGCCCGTGCGGCGCCGGTTCGGCCCGATCAGCACGAGCTGGACTGCGCGGATTTTGCGCATTGCCGGGTTCGCGCTAGTAATTGCGCTTGTCCTCGTCAAGGCGGCCGTCGAACGGCACCAGTTTGCCCACCTTGCCGGGCGTCCGGCGCTGAACGGGATCTGGGCCGGCGAGATCGCTTTCGTGGTCGTGATCGCGGCGTACCTGGCCGGGCTGCTGGCCATCACCGCGCGCCGGCCGCCTGCCAGCCGGGCTGCGGTCGTGATCGGCATCGGGACCGGCGTACTTCTCGGCCTGGCTGTCTACGCGTTGCGGCCCATGGACAATCCGGTACACATCACCAACGCCTGGCTGGGCACGCTCTTCGAGATCACCAAGGTCATCGCCGTGCCCGCCGTGCTGGCCGCGGCGATCGCGGCTGTGATCGCAGCGGCGCGCCGGACCTCCCGGCGCGAACGGGACGGCGCCCTCCCGCTGACGCACATCAAGGCGAGGCAGGGCGTTGCGGCCGGCCTGTGCGTTGGCATCACCTGCGCCCTGCTGGTGTCAGTACTCGGCATCACGACCATCGCGATCGCGCCGCACGCGGCCAGCAGCATTCAGTGGACGATCCCCGGCGGCAACCTCCCGGCCAGCTCGCTGTACCGGTTCGAGGCCGCCGCCAGCCACGCTGTCGCCGGCTACCTGCTGATCCTGATCATCTTCCCGTTCCTGGGCGCCGGCATCGGCGCCTGGGGCGGCCTCTTCGCCGCGGGCAACAAGGGCCTGCGGCCCGGCGGCGGGGGCGGGGGCGGCACGAAGCCGCCGCGCCCGAAGACACCCCGCCCTGGCGGCGGTCTCGAACTGGATAACGCGCCGCGGCCAGCGACCGTGAACGCGGCGAGCCTGCTCAGCTTGCCCGAGTGGGATCCAGCGACCGGGGGCCCGCGACGCGAGCCCGCCGAACCCGAGCACGCCCCGGCTAGCCGCTGAGGCTACTCTCCGAGGCCACCGCGAGAGATCAGCTGCTGGGCGATGACGTTGCGCTGGATCTCGTTGGTGCCCTCGCCGACAATCATCAGCGGCGCGTCCCGGAAGTAGCGCTCCACGTCGAACTCCGTGGAATACCCGTAACCGCCGTGGATCCGCACCGCGGTCAGCGCGATCTCCATCGCCGCCTCAGAGGCAAACAGCTTGGCCATCCCGGCCTCCATGTCGCACCGCTCACCTGCGTCGTACCGCTCAGCGGCGAATCGGATGAGCTGGCGCGCGGCCGTCAGCTTGGTCGCCATGTCGGCCAGGTACGCGCCGATCTGCTGGTGCTTCCAGATCGGCTGGCCGAAGCTCTCCCGCTCGCGGGCGTACCGCAGCGAGTCGTCGAAAGCAGCCTGCGCCACGCCAGCGGCGCGCGCGGCCACCTGGATGCGCCCGATCTCCAGCCCCTTCATCATCTGGGCGAACCCGCGCCCAGGCTCGCCACCCAGCACCGCGTCGGCTGGCGCGCGATAGCCGGCGAACGACAGCTCGCAGCTCTCCACTCCCTTGTACCCGAGCTTGGGCAGGTCGCGGGACACCACAAGTCCCGGTCCGTGCTCCACGAGCAGAATGCTCATGCCCTTGTGCCGCGGTGTTGCCGCCGGGTCGGTCTTGCACAGCAGCGCGATCAGCTGCGAACGACGCGCGTTGGTGATCCAGGTCTTGGCGCCGTTGATCAGGTAGCCGTCGCCGTCTGGCCGGGCGACAGTCGTCATCGCCTGCAGATCCGAGCCGCCGCCAGGCTCGGTCAAGGCCATCGTGGCGCGGACCTCGCCGGTCGCCATTCGCGGCAGATAGAGCTGCTTCTGGGCTTCGGTGCCGAACTGCAGCAGCAGCTTGGCGACCACCGTGTGGCCGCCCATCGCCCCGGCCAGGCTCATCCAGCCTCTGGCCAGCTCGGCAGTGACCTCCGCGTAGCAGACCGTCGAGACAGGCGCCTCTCCATAGGGCTCGGGGATTGCCAGCCCGTAAATCCCGAGGTCCTTCATCTGCCCGATGAGCTTCTCGGGATACTCGTTGGCGTGCTCCAGCTCGCGCGCCACCGGGCGGACCTCGCGGTCCACGAACTCCGCGACCGTACGGACGACCGCCCGCTCATCCGCCGAAAGACCGCTCACGATCGTGCTCCCTTAGGTCTGACCACCACGTTCCCATCTCATGCTAGTGACACCAGCGTCGCCTGAAGGAGCGTGACAATGCCCACCGTGACTGGCCAGGGGCCGTTCTTCGATGAGCTGACCATCGGCCAGGAGTTTTCAGCGCCCGCCATCACCTTGAGCTCTGGGCTGGCCGCGGCGCATCAGGCCATCACCGGCGACCGGCTGGCGCTCATGCTCGATCACGAGCTATGCCGCCAGGTCACCGGCGCAGGACCGCTAGCTGCGCCCGGGCTGGTCTGGGACGTGGCCATCGGCCAGTCCACGGTGGTGACGCAGCATGTCAAGGCCAACCTGTTCTATCGGGGGCTGGCGTTCCGGCGCGCGCCGCTGATCGGGGACACGCTGGCGACAGTGACCCAGGTCGTCGCTCTCCGGCAGAACAAGCCACGTGCGGGCAGGGCAGCCACCGGGCTCGCTGCCCTCCGGATCATCACCACGGATCAGGAGGGCCGGCCGGTCCTGGATTTCTGGCGCTGCGCCATGCTTCCGCTGCGCGACCAGACCGCGCAGACCGGGCACGCCGACGACCTCGACCGGGTCGGCAGGGAAGCCACGCCGCCGGACTTCGAGAGCCTGGTGACCGGCTGGCGACTGGACCTGTTCGCGCGGCGTGCTGGCGGGCGGCGGCCAGCCGAGCTGCACGCGGGGGAGTCGTTCGAGGTGGCCGGCGGCGACGTCGTGTCCAGCGCACCCGAGCTCGCCAGGCTGACGGCGAACATCGCCGCCGTGCATCACGACACGTCGGCGGCCGGCGGCGAGCGCCTGGTCTACGGCGGGCACGCCATCGGCCTCGCCCTGTCGCAGGCTGCGCGGGCCCTGCCGTCACTCGTCACGGTGACGGGCTGGCATGGCTGCGACCACCTGGCGCCGGTGCGGGAAGGCGACACGCTCCGCAGCGTCGTCACGATCGAGCAGGTGGATTACCTGCCGCGCGGCGGCGGACTCGTGCACCTCCGCTCGCTAGTCCGGGCCGATGCGCCCGACGCACGCGACGTACTGGACTGGCGGTACGTGGCGGTCCTCGCCTGACCGCGGCAGGACCGGGTTACGGCCTCCTCCGTCGAGTTCAGCGGATGCCGACTGCGCAATGCGGCCGCTCACCCGGACGAAACTGGCTAGTGAACTCAGGGCTGAAGTCCGTCCCATGACCAGCGCGGAATGCTGAGACCGTCAGGCACTTCGTCGGCAGACTCGTGGTAGTCCGCCATGGTCGTGGTTGTCGCCCAGGCGAAGTAGTCGTGCAGAGTCTCCCGGACCGGGCCGTCCGCAGCGATGCCGACGTCCTGCAACGCCTGATCGAAACACTCGATCGCCCGGCGGTCCATCTCCCCGTGCTCGCCGTTGCCGCTGTGAAGTCGCACCACGAAGGTCTCGTCTCCGTACACGCCGGAATAGGCGGCGGGGCCGCCGAGAGCTTCGGCCCAGTAGGCGGCGAGCCGTTCGCTGTGCTGCGGATGGAATCCGTGACTGAAGGCATGGCTGACAATCTCGTCGGCCATCACCCGGGCGTGCCACGCCTCAGCCAGGCGGAGCAAGCCCTCACTGCCGCCCGCAGCTTCGTAAACTGTCTCCATGGCTCCAGGATGCCACGACGCGGCCGCCCGGGTCCGGGCCCCGCTCACGACGAGGAGTCGCCAGCTAGCAATCGCCGGAGCGTGGACGGGTCCGCGCCGTCGACATCTACGATTTTTGTCCGGCTCGCGGCCCCGGTGCGCAGCGTAACCGCGCTGGGGTGAACGCCGAACGCCGCAGCTACCGCGGCGAGTGCGGCAGCCGTGGCCCGGCCATCTACCGCGCGGGCGCTAACACGCACCACCAGGGCGCCGTCGTGCTCGCCACCCACGCTGGGGCGAGCCGAGCCGGGTCGAACCCGGATCGTGATGCGCATCCGATCAGCATGCCAGCCAGCGCTGTCGATGCCCCGTTGGCTGCGGTTATGCTCCCGGTTGTGACTCTGCTGACCGGCACCGGGCTGAGCGGCACCGGGCTGAGCGGCACCGGGTGACGACCTACCTTGGTGACGTCAGCAACCTTGACCTCGCCAGCTACATCCGCCCCGGTGACACCGTGGCCTGGGGCCAGGCCTGCGCCGAGCCGCTCACGCTCACCGGCGCCCTGATCGAGCAGCGCGAGCAGCTTGCCGGGGTCCGCTGCTTCACCGGGATCTCGTCCGTGCTGCGCCCCGAGCACTGCGACCACCTGTCCGTCACCTCCTACACCGCGGCCGGCGCCAACCGGGCGCTCGCCCGGGCGGGCGCGCTGGACATCCTGGCCGTTCACTACTCCGAGCTGCCCGCCATCCTCGCCGCGGGCCCGCAGCGGGTCGACGTCGTGCTCCTTTCGCTGCCGCCGCCAGGCCCGGACGGCACCTTCGGCCTCGGCCTCGGGGCTGACTATGTGGCCACCCTCATCGGCCACGCGAGGGTCGTGATCGCCGAGGTCAACGACCAGGTACCAGAAGTCAGCTGCGATCGCCGCCTGAGCCCGGACGAACTGGACGTCGTCATCCGGGTCTCGAGCCCGCCGGCGGAGTACCCGGCGGCAGCGCCGCGAGACATCGAGGACGCGATCGCGGGCCACGTGGCCGGGCTAGTCCCGGACGGCGCCACGATCCAGCTCGGCATCGGCAGCATGCCCTCGGCTGTGGCCCGGCGCCTGCTCGGCCACCGTGACCTCGGCGTCCACTCCGGGATGATCACCGACGCGATCGCCGAGCTGATCGAAGCTGGCGTCGTCACCGGCGCCCGCAAGAGCGCCGACCGCGGTCTTGTGGTCACCGGGTTCCTGATGGGCACGCAGAAACTCATCAGGCTGGCGGCCGCCGATCCCGCCATCACGCTGCGTGACACCCGGTATACCCACGACCCGGCGGTCCTGGCCGCTCACGCTCAGCTCGTCGCCATCAACTCGGCGACCGAGGTAGACCTGACCGGCCAGGCCAACACCGAGACGGCTGGCGGCCAGTACGTCGGCGCCGTAGGCGGCGCCGTCGACTTCGCCCGCGGGGCGGCTCGCTCGCCCGGCGGCGTTCCGATCATCGCGCTGCCGTCCACGGCCGGCGCTGCAAGCCACAAGGGAGTCAGCCGCATCGTGGCCAGGCTGAGCGGGCCGACGACGCTGGCCCGCGCTGACACCGGGATCGTCGTGACCGAGTATGGAATAGCCGACCTGCGCGGGCTGACGCTGGCGCAGCGGCGCGAGCGGATGCTGATGATCGCCCATCCTGATCACCGGCACGAGCTCGAATCTAGTGACCGACCGGAAGGAACTTCTCCATGACGACGCGCCGAGCCGCAATCGTGGCCCCACTGCGCACGCCCGTCGGCACGTTCGGCGGCAGTCTCCGCGACGTGCCGGTGGAGGTGCTGGCCGCCACCGTCATCAAGGCGGTACTGGCGCGTACCGCGATCGATCCCGAGCTCATCGACGACGTGTCGTTCGCTCAGTCCTACGCCAGCGGCGAGACCCCGTGCATCGGCCGCTGGGCCGCGCTCCAGGCCGGCCTGCCGGTCAGCGTGCCAGGATTCCAGATCGACAGGCGCTGCGGCGGCGGCCTCCAGGCCGTGATCACCGCCGCCATGATGGTGCAGACTGGCGCGGCCGACGTCGTGCTGGCTGGCGGCGTCGAGAGCATGAGCAATGTCGAGCACTACACGACGTCGATGCGGTGGGGTGCCAGGGCGGGGAACCAGGTTCTCTACGACCGGATCGACCGCGGCCGCGAGCGGTCACAGCCGGAATGGCGGTTCGGCAAGATCTCCGGGATGATCGAGACGGCCGAGAACCTCGCCGAGCAGTTCGGCATCACCAGGGACGAGGCCGACGCCTACGCCGCGCGCAGCCATCAGCGCGCAGCGGCCGCGTGGGACGCCGGCCGGTTCGACGACGAGGTCGTGCCGATCGAGGTGCCGCAGCGGCGCGGGGAGCCCGTCACCGTCAGCAAGGACGAAGGCGTCCGGCCGGACTCGACGGCCGAGTCGCTGGGCAAGCTCCGCACGATCATGCCCGGCGGCACCGTCACCGCGGGTAACGCCAGCCAGCAGAACGACGCCGCCGCGGCCTGCCTCGTCGTGGCCGAGGACAAGCTCGAGTCGCTTGGCCTGGAGCCGCTGGGCTACCTAGCCGGCTGGGCGGCGGCCGGATGCGAGCCTGCCACGATGGGCATCGGGCCCGTCCCGGCGGTCGCACGGCTGTTTGCGCGTACCGGCCTGGACTTCGGGGCTATCGATCTGGTTGAGCTCAACGAGGCTTTCGCGGTCCAGGTGCTCGCGGTCCTGGCAGGCTGGGACTGGAACGACCCGGAGCGGCTCAACGTGAACGGCTCGGGTATCTCGCTCGGCCATCCAATCGGCGCGACCGGTGGGCGCATGCTCGCCACCGGCCTGCGCGAGCTACGGCGCCGGGACGGCCGGTACCTGCTGGAGACCATGTGCGTCGGCGGCGGCCAGGGCGTTGCGGCGGTGTTCGAGGCAGCGAGGTAGTTCGGCTCAACTGCGCGATCGTGCTTATGACGGGGGAGGCGGACTTCCGGTCGACGTCGGCGAGTCCGTAGGCGTAGACGACGGCGACGGCGACGGCGACGGCGACGAGCTTGGTGAGGCCGACGGCGACGAGCTTGGCGACGCCGACGCGCTCGGCTTCTTGGTGACCGGCGCCGGATGCGGCTTGCGCGACGTCGAGCTCGCCTTGGGATACACGGGCAGGATTATCGTCTTCGCTCGTTTCCTGTGGACCCGCAGCGAGTTCGCCGGATGCGGCGTCGGGACCTGGCTGGAGGCGGACGCCGAGGGCGACGGGCTCGACCCGAGGACGTCGCTGATCGCATGCGAGATCGCGGGCGGTGGATCGAGGATGGTCACCAGGATGGCTCCGGCCGTGGCAGGCGCGAGCAGGAGTGCGCCTAGCAGGGCGGACGTCAGGACGAGCTTCCTGGCCGGCGGCGGCGGCGGCTCGGACGGCGTGAAGCCGTCGGGCCCGAACTCGCCGAGGCTCGGGCCCAGCGACTCCCGGTAGGAGGCGAGCTCAGGGTGGAGCGCCACGCTGACCGTTCGGCGCCAGAGGGCTGACGGCAGCGCTAGCAACGGAACGATGGAGATCTTCTCGACGCCCGCGGCAGGTGCCTCAGCCACTGGCTCGCCAAAGTCCCAGGCCGGCCCGACGCTGGCGCGGTCTGCGCTTTCGAATCCAGCCACTGCGGCCGCCAGCAGCGCCCCGGCCTGATCGGCCGAGTTGCCAAGTATGGCGTGGAGCTCTGCCGGGCTCACCGAGTGCCGGTAGACGAGGTCCAGCACTTCCCGCTCGGGGGCAGGCACCGCGCCGAGCGCGGCCGCGGCCGCCCGCTCCAGGCGGGTTCCGTCCCAGTAGCGGGGGATCTCTTCGGTATCGGGCTCCGCCGGACCGACCCGGTCAGCGGCCGAGTCCCAGGTAGGCCTGGACGATACGGCCTCGGCGGGATGCTCGCCGAGGCACTTCCGGCGAGCCAGCGCGAACAGGAAGACACGCAGGCGGCTCGTGTCCTGCAGGCCGTCGGCCAGCGCATACGCAGTCACGAGCGTTGCCTGGGTGGCGCCAGAGGCTTCCCGCCTGTCGCCGAGCAGCGAGTAGCAGTAGTCGTATACGTGCGCCGCGTGCGCCTCGAACAGCGCAGCAAAGCGGTCCCCGTCAGCCGGCACTGCCGACTCGGGGTCAGGATTGGGCGCGACCGCGCGCGAGACCTCCGCTGACACTGCACCCCCTAGCGATGCCGGTCCCGACGATACCGGTCATCCCTGCGTTAAGCATGCATGCAGCCGCATTGGTCAAACGAAGTTAGGCACGGAACGCCGCGCTGCCAGCTAATGGCGGCCCGCTCATTCGCCAGCTGCTAGCTGCGCGCCTGGCCGGTGCCGGGGACGATCAGTCCAGATTCGTAGGCGGCGATGACCGCCTGTGTCCTGTCACGCAGGCCGAGCTTATGCAGGACGCGGCTGACGTGCGTCTTGACGGTTTCCTCAGTGACGACGAGGCGGGCCGCTATCTGCTGGTTCGACAGGCCCTCGGCGACCAGGATCAGTACCTCGGTCTCGCGTGGCGTCAGCGTCGCCAGCGCCGGGCGCACGGCGGCGGCTGGGGTTGGTCGCAAGCGCGCGAACTCGCTGATCAGCCGGCGGGTCACTGCGGGCGCTAGCAGCCCCTCACCGGCCGCCACCACCCGGACCGCGTCGAACAGGCGCTCAGCGGTGACGTCCTTGAGCAGGAACCCGCTCGCCCCCGCGCGCAACGCCTCGAACACGTAGTCGTCGAGGTCAAAGGTAGTCAGCATCAGGACCCGTGGGCCGTCCGGCTGGCCGACACCGACTTGGCCGGCGCCGCTGTGGCTAGCACCGCTCTGACTAGCACACAGCTGCCTGGTTGCCTCGATGCCGTCAGTGCCCGGCATTCGGACGTCCATCAGCAGCACATCGGGGCGCAGGTCGCGCCCGAGCGTGACCGCCTCCGCGCCGTCGCATGCCGTCCCGACGACGGTGAAGTCCGGCTGTGTATCGAGCAGGGCAGCGAATCCCGCCCGCACTACCTGATGATCGTCGGCCACGACGATCCGGATCGGTGCTCCGGCCCCGGTCACGCCGCGTCCTGCTCGGCCTTGGCAGGCAGCATGGCCTCGACCAGGAAGCCGCCGCCGGGTGCCGGACCGGTACGCAGCGTGCCGCCGACGGCCGCGGCCCGCTCGCGCATCCCGACCAGTCCGTGTCCGCCCGCCAATCCGTCGGCGGGCGTATCGCCAGCTGCCTGGGGTCCGGGACCGTTGTCGCGGACCCGGAGAGACAGGCACTCGCTCCCGTACCGGAGCTCGACATCAACGGCCGCGCCCGGTGCGTGCCGCCGCGCGTTCGTCAGCGCTTCCTGCACGATCCGGTAGGCGGCTAGCTCGACGCCGGGATCCAGCGGAGTCAGCCAGCCGCTGACGATCAGCCGGGTGCCGGCGCCAGAGGCGTCCCGTGCCAAGTCCAGCAGGTCGTTCAGCTGGGCCAGGCCGGGCTGCGGGCGAAGCTGCCCCGGCTCGGTGGCGGCGTCCGGGCGAAGCACGCCAAGCAGGCGCCGCATCTCGGTGAGCGCGGACCGGGCCGTATCCCCAATGGCGAGCAGGCGCTGCGCGCCCGCCGGCGGCATGCCCTGCGTGGTCAGCCGGGCCGTCTCGGCCTGTACCGCGATCATCGAGATGTGGTGCGCAACGACGTCGTGCAGTTCGCGGGAGATGCGGGCTCGCTCGCCTCGCACTGAGTGCTCGACCAGCGAGCCGGCGAGCTGCTCGTGCTGCGCGTGGCGCTCGGCCGAGTCGCCGCTGACCCGCCGGGCATAGCCGGCCCAGGCAGCCAGCGGTACCGCAGCCGCGAGCAAGATCAGCACCAGCCTGTCCGCCTGGGTCAGCGCCAGCAGCAAGAACGCCGCGGCGATGCATGCAGCCAGCGCTTGCGCGGCTTGGTGACCGAGCCGGTAAACGACGGCGACCAGGGTGATGAGACCCGCGATTGTTGAGGTGTGCACCACTCCCAGCGAGAGCAGGTCAGCGAGCGCAATGATGACAGCGGCCGTCCTGGGTTGCGCCCACAGGACGCCGAGCGGCAGCGTGGTCGCCAGTGCGATCAAGATGAGGAAGATCTTCGGCGGCGCGGCCGGCGACGTCAGCGCCGCCGGCGAAGGCAGGGGCAGATGATCTGACGGCGTCTGCAGGGCGATCTGGAGCACGGCGACGACAGCCAGCGCCAGGCCAGCCACCAGTGGCGCGCGCCGGTCCTGGAATGCCTGCCGAGCCCTGCCGTCCAGGGACCAGCCGCGCCAGGACGGCAGCGTGCTCGGGACATCGCCACCCTTCATGCGTCCATTGTCGTCGCCCGCGCGCTCGATGGCGTCCCCTGGCCTGGGTGTCTGGCGTCCCCCGCGGGAGGGACCTGCGGGCTCGCTGTCCCTCGTGGACTCATGGCAAAGAGGGTTCTGCGGCGTGACGACGGCACCTGCCCTTGCTCCGTAGCGTGGCCGGCATGGACGCAACTATCGAGGTAACGGGCCTGCGAAAGCATTTTGGCCCGACTATGGCCGTCGACGGCCTGACGTTCCGGGTCGAGCCCGGCCAGATCACCGGGTTCGTCGGCCCGAACGGGGCCGGCAAGTCCACCACCATGCGCGTCGTTCTCGGCCTCGACAGCGCCGATGAGGGCACCGCGCTGATCGGCGGCCACCCGTATGCCGCGCTCAGGCACCCCCTCAGCCATGTCGGTGCACTGCTGGACGCGGGCGCGCTTCAGCCAAGCCGCAAGGCCCGCGACCATCTGCTGTGGCTGGCGCACTCGCAGGGTCTTGGCGCCAGGCGCGTCAGCGAGGTGATCGACCTGACCGGGATCGGCCCGGCCGCGCGGCGCAAGGCTGGCGGTTACTCACTTGGCATGCGCCAGCGGCTGGGCATCGCCGCGGCGATGCTCGGCGATCCGCCAGTGCTGATGTTCGACGAGCCGTTCAACGGCCTGGACCCAGAGGGGATGGCCTGGATGCGCGGCTTCCTGCACTCCCTGGCCGCCGAGGGACGAGCCGTGCTGGTTTCGAGCCACCTGATGAGCGAGTTGCAGGACAACGCCGATCACCTCCTCGTCATCGGCCGCGGCCGGATGGTCGCTGACACCAGCGTCGCCGACCTGCTCGCGGCGGCGTCCAGAGACCGCGTCATGGTCCGCACGACAGCCCGCAGCGAGGCCACCACGGTGCTTGCGCAGGCCGGCGGCACGGTTGCCGTCTCCGATCACGACCTGCTGGCCGTGTCCGGGCTGCCGGCCGGCCGGATCGCCGAGCTGCTCGGCGACAGCGGCGTGCCGTTCTCCGGGCTAGCCCCGCACCAGGCCACGCTCGAGGAGGCCTACATGGAGCTGACAAGGGACTCCGTCGAGTACCGCGGCCAGCCCGCTGGAGCGGCTGCGGCCGGACCGGAGCTGGCGCGATGACAATGACACCGACGACGACATCGTCGTACCGGTCCGCCGAGCCTGCCGGACGAGACGGATTCGGCCAGCTGCTGCGTTCGGAATGGACCAAGCTGCGGACGGTACGGGGCTGGGTGATCGCGCTGATCCTGGCCGCGGCCCTGACTGCCGTGATCCCGATCGCGCTAGCCGGGACGGCGACCTCAAATGACCCAGTCACGTGTGCGCACGGGATCTGTCAGGCCGAAGGGCAGACCGTCGCAACCGGCCCGGCTGGCGGCGCGGTCATCGACAACTTCGACTTCGTGCACCAGGCGCTTGCCGGGAATGGCAGCATCACCGCCCGGGTCGCCGACCTGCACGGCTCTAGCCCGCAGCAGCACATCCCGCCGGGCTTCACCCGGCCGCCGTCGATCGAGCCGTGGGCTAAGGCCGGCCTCATGATCAAGGCCAGCACGAAACCGGGAGCTGCCTATGCGGCCGTCATGCTGACCGGGAACCACGGGGTCCGGATGCAATACGACTTCACCCACGACGTCGCGGGCAGTGCAGTGACCGCGTCCTGGCTGCGGCTGACCAGGTCAGGTGACTCGATCACCGGCTACGAGTCTGGGGACGGCCAGCACTGGACGCCGATCGGCTCCGTGGTGCTTGCCGGGCTGCCGGCCACGGCGCAGGCCGGAATGTTCGTCGCGTCGCCGGAATTCCAGTCTGCCGTCGGTACCGGGGACAGCAGCTTCACTAGCGCGACGCAGGCGACTGCGGCGTTCAGCCGCGTGGCGCTCACCTCTTCGGCTAGTCACTGGGTCGCCACGTCAGTCGGCGCGCAGTCTCCGGGTGCTGGCAACGTCAATGGCAATGGCAATGGCAATGGCCAGCTGAACTGCAATGCAGTGAAGTGCGTCAAGGGACCAGCTTCGCCGAAGGACTCGGTGCGTGCGGCGGGCGGAGCCTTCACGGTGGCCGGCTCGGGCGACATCGCGCCGTTCGAGCCCATCGTGGACCCGCTGCATGTCACGTTCTTCGGCACGCTCTTCGGCCTGATCGCGCTGATCGCGCTCGGCGCCCTGTTCGTGACCGCCGAGTACCGGCGCGGCATGATCCGCACCACGGTCACCGCCAGCCCTCGACGCGGCCGGATCCTGGTGGCGAAGGCCCTCGTGATTGGCGTGCTCGCTTTCGTGTCGGGACTGATCGGGGCCGCCATAGCGCTGCCGATCGCGTCGCACAAGCTCGTGGCCAACGGGTGGACGCCGCCAGTCTGGCAGACCTTGTCGCTCACCAGCGGCATTGGCCTTCGGGTGGTACTCGGTACCGCCGCGATCGCGGCCGTCGCCGCGATCCTCGGCCTCGCCGCCGGCGCCATCTTCCGACGCAGCAGCGGAGCCATCATGGCGACGACGGGGATCGTGGTAGTCCCGGTCATCCTTTCGGTCGTGCTGCCGCTCACGACGGGTACCTGGCTCCTTCGGATCACCCCCGCTGCTGCCTTTAGCCTCCAGGCGGGTGTACCGCGCTACTCCCAGGTGAGCAGCGTCTGCGCGCCCTACCACTCGTGCTTCCCGCTGTCACCGTGGTCCGGCTTTGCGGTCCTGTGCGCCTGGGCCGCGGTAGCCATGGCTGGTGCCATCTACCTGCTGCGCAGGAGGGACGTATGAGAGACGCAGTGCACGCCGAGTGGACGAAGCTCCGAACGGTGCCCAGCTCAGGCTGGCTGCTGATCGCCATCATCGCGCTGACAGTGGGGGCCAGCGCGCTGGTCACGTCGATCGTGAAGTGCCCCGGCACCTGCGACGCCGACACCACCAAGCTGAGCCTGACCGGCATCATGCTCGGTCAGGCGGCAGTCGCTGCCATTGCCGTGGTCGTCGTCACGGCCGAGTACGGGACCGGCATGATCCGGGTCAGCCTGGCCGCTGTGCCGCGCCGCTCGGTACTACTGGCGGCGAAGGCCATCGTGGTCACCGCGGTCGTGCTAGTGGCGGGCACGATCTCGGTACTCGGCTCGGTGCTGGCTGGCCGGATCCAGCTCCCTGGCAACGGGTTTACCGCAGCCAACGGCTTCGCCGCCCTGTCGATCTTGCACGGCCCAACCCTGCGGGCTGCCGCGGGCTCGGTCCTCTACCTAGTCCTGATCGGCCTGTTCACGCTGGGCATCTCGACGGCGCTGCGGGACTCCGGCCTCACCACGGCCGTAGTGCTGGGCTTCCTGTACGTGATCCCGATCATCGGCGACGTCGTTATCAGCCCGCTCTGGCAGCATCGCGTGGAGCGCTGGACCCCGACCGATGCTGGTCTGGCGATCCAGGCGACCAGGAACATCGCCAAGCTGCCCATCGGGCCCTGGCCCGGCCTCGGCGTGCTGGCGCTGTGGACCACGGCGGCGCTCGCCGGCGGCTGGCTCGTGCTGCGGCTGCGCGACGCCTGACCAGGCGCATTACGCCGGATGCGAAACCGCTTCCGTGGCGGCGGCCGTCGTCGCTAACCTCCAGCCAAGGAGGGCAGGCGATGTCTGGATCACGGCCGCTGCTGCGGAGCACGCTCGGGGACGTACTGCGCCGGACCAGGCTCGGACAGGGCCGGACCCTTGCTGACGTCGCCCGCGCCGCGCGGATCTCCATGCAGTACCTATCCGAGCTGGAGCGCGGGCGCAAGGAGGCGTCGTCGGAGATCCTGGCCGCGATCTGCGATGCCCTCAAGGTCGAGCTACCCGACGTGCTGACCGAGGTCGGCCGCGACCTGGCCGGGGCCGGCACCCAGCAGCAGGCCATTGTGCTGCGGCTGGGCACAGGTCCGGATCGGTTGGCTCCGTCGGCCCCGTTCCGGTCTCATGATGCGATGAGCCTGCTGGCCGCCTGACCAGTACCGGCGGCGTTCCGGCTGGTCAGGATCTCGTCGGCGAGACCATAGCTGACGGCCTCGGCGGCGCCAAACGTCTTGTTCCTGTCGGTGTCCGCCCGGATCTTCGCGACCGGATGTCCGGTGTGCTGGCTGAGGATCGCCTCGACCTCGTCCCGCACCTTGACCAGTTCCTTGGCCTGGATGGCCAGGTCGGGCAGCGTGCCTTGGGACTGGCTTGACGGCTGGTGCAGCAGTACTTTGGCGTGGCTCAGCACGCGCCGCTTGCCCGGCGCGCCGGCCGCGAGCAGGACAGCCGCGGCGGACGCCGCCTGGCCCATGCAGATCGTGGCGACGTCGGGCCGGATGTACTGCATCGTGTCGTAGATCGCGGTCAGCGCGCTGAACGAGCCGCCGGGGGAGTTGATGTAGAGGCTGACCTCCAGGTCCGGACTCGCGGCCTCCAGGTGCAGCAGCTGTGCCATCACGACGTTCGCCACGCCGTCGTCGATCTCGGTGCCGAGGAAGATGATCCGCTCCGACAGCAGGCGCGAGTAAATGTCATAGGCACGCTCGCCGAGGGCGGTGCGCTCGATCACGGTGGGAATCGTGTACTGGCTCATCGTCACAGCCTCGCCATCCGGCCGACGACGGCAGGACGGATGTCCTCGACCCGCTCCAGAATGTGATCGATCATGCCGTACTCGAGCGCTTCGGCCGCGCTGAACCAGCGGTCCCGCCTGCTGTCCTGCTCGACGCGGCTCGGCGGCTGACCGGTGTGCTCGGCGATCAGCCGGATCATCAGGGCGCCGGTGCGCTCAAGCTGGGCGGAGTAGATCTCCACGTCCGCGGCGGTACCGCCGAACCCGGCTGAGCCCTGGTGCATCAGGACCTGTGCGTGGGGGAGGCTGAACCGCTTGCCGGCCGTGCCCGCGCACAGGAGGAACTGAGCCATGCTCCCGGCGAGGCCCATCGCCAGCGTACTGACGTCGTTGGGGATGAGGCGCATCGTGTCGTAAATCGCGAGTCCGGCGCTGACCGAGCCGCCGGGTGAGTTGATGTACAGGCTGATGTCACTGCGCGGGTCCTCGGCCGACAGCAGCAGCAGCTGGCCGCACAGCCGGTTGGCCACGCGGTCGTCGACTTCGGTCCCGAGCACGATGATGCGCTGGTAAAGCAGCCGTGCGATCAGCTGGTCATCGAGCGACCCCGTCATCGCCGCCGGCTCAGCGACTGCTGTGTCCATGATCTTCCCGTCTGTGGGTGGGCCCGGATATCCGGCTTCACCTCCCACGATGCGCGGCGCGGACACCACCAGCCAAGGGAATCTGCGGACAGCAGAGGAGATCTCAATCGCCGGTAGCCTCATAGGCATGCGTGACGAGATCGCAGCGAAACTGGCCGGATTCGACCGCGTCACTTTGCTCAGGCCTGACCTCAAGCCAGCGTCGGTCGCCGTCTGCGTTATGCAGTCGCCAGCGGGGGAGTCGCTGCTGATCACCAGGCGCGCGCGGGGCCTGCGCAACCACGCCGGGCAGTGGGCGCTGCCAGGCGGCCGACGCGATCCCGGCGAGTCAATCGAGGCAGCGGCGCTGCGCGAGCTGCACGAGGAGACTGGGCTGCACCTGGACGCCGACGCCGTGCTCGGCATCCTCGACGACTACGTCACCCGCTCTGGCTACGTCATCACGCCCGTCGTGGTGTGGGGTGGTGCCACGCCGGGCGACCTGGCCGGGCCGGCCGGCGAGGTCACTCAGGTCTACGAGATACCGCTGGCCGATCTTGACGTCGAGCCCGAGCTGCTCAGCATCCCCGAAACTGACGCTCCGGTGATCAGGCTGCCGCTGTTCGACCGGTTCGTGCACGCCCCGACAGCCGCGATCATCTACCAGTTCTGCCAGGTAGCGCTGCACGGCAAGCTCCAGCGGGTCGCGCACTTCGAAGCGCCCGTCTTCGCATGGAAGTAAGGTCAGTCAGCCCGCAGCTAGAGGAGACGGTTCATGCCCGGTACCAGCAGCGCCCAGGAAGCAGCGGTCGAGGCCGCGCTCGGCAGCCTCAGCCTTGAATCCAAGGTGCGCCTGCTGTCCGGCCAGGATGTCTGGACGCTGCCCGCGCTGCCGGAGATCGGGCTGACCTCGATCGTCATGTCCGACGGCCCGGTTGGCGTCCGCGGCACGACGTGGGGCGCCGAGGACCCGTCGATCGCGCTGCCCAGCCCGACGGCGCTCGCCGCGACCTGGGATCCCGCGCTCGCTCGCCAGGCCGGGCGGCTCCTCGGGCAGGAAGCCAGGCGCAAGGGCGTGCAAGTGCTGCTCGCGCCGACCGTCAACCTGCACCGCAGTCCGCTTGGCGGCCGGCACTTCGAGTGCTACTCGGAGGACCCGCTGCTCACCGCCGAGATCGGGACCGGTTACGTAGCCGGCGTGCAGGACCAGGGCGTCGCGACGACAGTCAAGCATTTCGTCGCCAACGACTCCGAGACCGAGCGCTTCACTGTCAACGTGCAGGTGAGCGAGCGCGCGCTGCGCGAGCTGTACCTTGCGCCGTTCGAGGCGATCATCCGCGACGCCGGCGCATGGGCCGTCATGTCGGCCTACAACGGCGTCAACGGCGTGTCCATGACCAACAACGCAGCCCTCCAGCGCGGCGTGCTGAAGGACGAGTGGGCGTTCGACGGTGCCATCGTGTCGGACTGGCTGGCCGCCCGTGACACCACCGGGACGGCCAACGGCGGCCTGGACATCGCGATGCCTGCGATGGGCAGCCCCTGGGGCGGCCGGCTAGTCGACGCGGTGCGCGACGGCAACGTCCCACACCAGGTGCTCGACGAGCAGGTACGCCGGGTACTTCGGCTGGCTGCACGCGTCGGCGCCCTCGCCGGCGCGCCAGAGTCCGTGCCGCCGGCGCGCCGTCCCGGCGTGATCGACGGCGTGCGCCTGACCCGCGAGGTTGCGGCCCGTTCCTTCGTCCTGGCCGCCAATGCCGGCGGCGTGCTGCCGCTGGATCCGGCGAAGCTGTCGAGCGTGGCCCTGATCGGCGCACTGGCCAAGGACGCCCGCGTGCTCGGGGGTGGCAGCGCGACTGTGTTCCCTGCGGAGATCGTCTCCCCGCTCGACGGCCTCACCGCCGCCCTGCCCGACGCCGTGAAGCTGACCTTCGCACTCGGCGCTGACCCGCGCACTGGCAAGCTCTCTCCAGCTACCGCACCCCAGTGGCACGGCCTGCGCGCCACCTTCCGCGACGAGGCCGGCAAAACCGTCCACCAGACCACGCTGGCCACCGGGGCGGGCCGCTGGATGGAGATGCCCTCGGGCGTCGACCCGGCCACTCTCGCCTCGGTCGAGATCTCCGGCACGCTGACGGCCGAGGTCGGCGGCACGCACCAGCTCGGGATCCGCGGTATCGGCCAGTTCCAGCTGATCGTGGCCGGCCGCACGCTCTTCGACGGCCAGGTCGTGGCCGAGTCCGACGACTTCGCGACCACGTTCCTGGCACCGCCGGAGCAGCGGATCCCGGTGGAGCTGACCGCCGGCGCGACGGCCGAGGTGTCGCTGACCCAGCGCGTCCAGCTGGACCCGGCCGGCTTCGCGGTCGTGTCGCTGTCGCTCGGCTACGGCGCTCCCGTCGGCACTGCCGAGGACCTGCTCGCCGAGGCCGAAGCCGCTGCGCGCGCGAGCGATGTCGCCGTCGTGGTGGTCGGCACGACTGAGGAAGTGGAATCGGAGGGTTTCGACCGCACCACGCTCGCCCTCCCTGGCCGGCAGGACGAACTGGTCCGGCGCGTCGCCGCCGCCAACCCGCGCACCGTGGTAGTCGTGAACGCTGGCTCGCCCGTGGAGCTGCCGTGGGCGGACGACGTCGCCGCCGTGCTGCTCGCCTGGTTCCCTGGCCAGGAGGCCGGCCACGCGCTCGCCGCCGTCCTGCTCGGCAGCTCCGAGCCCGGCGGCCGACTGCCCACCACCTGGCCGGTCGTGGCAGCGGACTGCCCCGTCCTGGACACCACGCCGCAGGGCGGCGTGCTTGACTAC
>DATHPF010000032.1:0-2655 GCA_035484155.1 Streptosporangiaceae bacterium | reverse complement strand
GAGATCGCCTCGTCGATGCTGAACGGGTTGACCGCCAGGTCGCCCGCGTCGGCCACCTGCTGGCTGCCGAACGGCGCGACCTGCAGGGCTGGGTTGTAGGGCCGCAGCAGCCGGGACGACTCGCGGATGTGGTTCGGGCCGAACCTGGCGCCCGGCCGGTAGCTGACCCCGCTGTCGAACGGCACCCCGAGCACCGCGACGTCCGCCCTGGCCACCTCGTCGATCCTGGGCAGCCGGGCAAACGTCGCCGGACCCACGTAGCGCGGCACGGCGGTGGCGTCCACCGGCCCGATGTTGCCCGCCGCGGTGATCCGGGGAGTGGGCTCGGTCATGTCTTCTCCCTTACCGCGGCGTCGATGGCTTGCAGCTGCCGGTCGCTGGCCTCGATCGCCGACTTCTCGGCTTCCAGGTTCAGTGAGCGCGACAGCAGGAAGTACACCACGCCGGAAACGAGCAGGCCGACCAGCCACGAGTAGTCCACGCCGCTCGTCACGTGGTTCGGGAACCAGCCGGTGTAGGAGAACCCGGCGATCGGCGGCAGGACCATGAACGGGATCTCCGCAGCGAAGCCGAGAGCGTACGCGGTGAGGCCGCGCCAGCCCCAGGCGCCGTAGACGCCGTCCGGCCGGAAGATGTCCGTGATCGCGTAGTGGCCGTGCCGGACGAAGAAGAAGTCCACCAGGTTGAGCGCGGTCCACGGCACGAGCAGGTACAGCATCAGCGTCAGCGAGTTCAGCACGGCGTTGACCGCCGTGTCCGACGCGCTGGTCGAGATGCCGGCGCCGATCGCGTACCAGATGGCGGCGAGCACCAGGATGGTCACCGTCCGCCAGGCACGGCTCGTCTGGATCTTGCGGAACGAGTCGACGCCGGTGAGCACCGTCAGCATCGCGCCGTAGGCGTTCATGCCCATCGTGGCCAGCAGCGCCGTGGCCGAGAGGAACGCGGTGATCGAGCCGAGCGGCGCCGCCACCTTGTCGCCGACGAGCTGCAGGCCGACCAGGCCGTCGGAAACGCCGAGGCGGGTGGCGAGCCACGCGCCGAGCGCGATCAGCCAGACGGCCGAGCCGGAGGCGCCGAAGAACACCGCCGCGATGATCCCGCGCCTCGACGTGTCCCGCGGCATGTAGCGCGAGTAGTCCGACACGTACGGCGCATAGGTGATGTTGTAGGCGGCCGCCACCGAGAACTGGGCCATGAACGCGGCGAACAGGAACCCGCCCGGGTGGTGTGGCTGCACCCCGCCCGCATGCCCGACCAGGATGGCTATCGAGATGATCGCGTAGCAGGGGAACGAGATGATGAGCAGGAACCGGAAGACCCGGTGCACCCAGTCGTAGCCGAAGATGGCGAGCGCGGCGGCCAGCACGGCGGTGATGATCGCGACTCCGCCGGCGCTCCAGCCGAACGCGCCGTGCAGGCCGCTGGCCAGCAGCACCTGGTCGGCGACGTTGAACGCCATGTAGGTGAACAGCACGGCGAACAGCGCGACCACCACGCCCCGGTAGCCGAGCTGGGCTCTGGTCTGGATCATCTGCGGCAGCCCGAAGACCGGGCCCTGCGTGCCGTGGAAGGCCATGAACAGCGTGCCGAACCCGATCCCGAGCGCTCCGGCCAGGATGGACCAGCCGAGGGACAGCCCGAGCGAGGGGCCGACGAAGCCGATCGGGATCGTGAAGTACTGGAAGTTGCCGAGGAACCACAGCATGCTCTGCTGCCAGGTCTTGCCGTGCCGCTCCGGGTCCGGGATCCAGTCGATCGAGTGCACCTCGATCTGGCCGAGCAGGCCGCGGTCCTGTTCCTGCGCCGTGACGCCCGGTGCGGCCATGGGGCCTCCTCAGGTAATCTCTTGGCACATATGGTGATCATTGGTTTCCTGGCTGTCAACCCTTGTTTCATAACGCTCGGAGGTGTGCGATAGAGGGTGGTGGCGGTGCGATAGAGGGCGGCGGGTGTGCGATAGTGGCGGGCTCGGGTCGGAGGGTGCCAGTGCCAGGCACGAGTGACCGGCACGAGCCGGACCATGGCGCCGATTCCCGGCGCATCGGCGCGCAGCTGCGCGCCGCCCGGCTCGCGGCGCGGATGAGCATGGCCGAGGTGGCCGAGCAGAGCGGGCTGACCAAGGGCTTCGTGTCCAAGCTCGAGCGCGACCTGGCCAACGTCTCGGTCGCGTCGCTGCTGCGGCTGTGCGACGCGCTCGGCATCTCGGTCGGCGCGCTGTTCTCCGAAGCCAAGGGCGAGGTCGTCCGGCACGACGCCTATCCGGCGGTCAACTTCGGTGGGCTCGGCGGGGTCACTGAGTACCTGCTGACGCCGTCGGGCGAGAAGCGGATGCAGGCGATTCTCAGCGACATCGAACCGGGCGGCGGAAGCGGAGACGAGCCGTACTCGCTGCCCCTCGACGTGGAGTTCGTCTTCGTCCTGGACGGCAGGCTCGGGCTGAACGTCGCTGGCGAGGACGTCGTGCTCGAGCGGGGCGACGCATTCACGTTCCCGTCGGGCAGCGAGCACACGTGGCGGGCGGTGCAGGAGTCCGGGCTGACCCGGGTGCTGTGGGTGCTGTCCCCGGCCCTGCCCGACTCCGACGGCTGGCAGCAGTTCCGGTAGCTGCCCGTTCCGGCCCTAAATCAGGCCAGGCAGACGCGGACCGGCAGT
>DATHPF010000031.1:0-5577 GCA_035484155.1 Streptosporangiaceae bacterium | reverse complement strand
CGGCCGACTTGACCGTGACGATCGGCGTTCCTGGCAGGATGCGGATCAGCGCGTCGACCGCTGATCTCGAGCGGACGGACCCGAGTCTCTCCCGCCAGGACTGCTGCAGCAGCCCGGTACGTTCCTCGAACCCGGCGGCATCGCCAACCGCACGCTGGCAGGCCGCGGCGAACCGGCCGACCCAAAGATCGAGACCATCCTGGGCGTCGGCCGATGACGCAGATCCCCGGTACCTCGTCGCCTCAAGTCCGAGGACGTAGTCAGCTGCCCAGGTCGCCAGCACGAGCGAGACTGGAGGCAAGACCCGCGTCGCCAGCCCGCGGCGGCGCAGGACTAGGTGAATGAGTGCCCGGCTGGTCCGGCCATTGCCGTCGACGAACGGGTGGATGGTCTCGAACTGCGCATGCGCGATGGCGGCCTGGGCCACGGCGGGCAGCGAATCGGTGTTGCAGAAGTCGCAGAGGTCTTCGAGCAGGTCGTGGACGAATTCTGGTGGCGGTGGCACGAACGAGGCTGTGCACGGGTTGTAGCTGCTCCCGCCGATCCAGTTCTGCTCAGACCGCAGCGATCCGGCGTAGCGGTGTAGCCGCGTCCCAGCGAGGAGGCGCTCGTGGAAGCTCAGCAGGGCGTCGAGCGTGATCAGGCCACCGGGCCTGATAGTCCTGACGGCCTGGGCCATCGCATCAATGTTCGCGAGCACCTCGGTCGCGGTGATGTCAGCAGGGCGCTCGCCAAGCCTGATGGCGGCTTCAGCCCGGAGCAACCGCCGGGCGCCGACCTCCAGGCCCTCGATTCGAGAGGATGCCACGCTCTCGGCGCGAAGCAAGACGCGCGCTAGCGCCTCGGTGTCGAGCAGGCTCGTCGCCTCTGCGTCGAACACCGCTATCGCTCGCTCGGCATCCGCGACGTCGGCTGCGGTGTCGCCGCTGAGCAGGATCGATCTGCCAGTCAGCAGGTCCGGAACGTAGGCGTCGTAGTCGCACGAACGCCGGTCGCGCCGCGCCAGGCCAGTGCCGGCATCGCTGGCCCAGTGCTTGCGGATAACCTCCACCATGACGGCCTCTTATTATAGGTTATCAAATAAGCTACAGTAAGAGCGGCGACGGCGGGGCCTTGCGGGTGGCATTGACATGGGGCAGGCCAGCGACAGGAGCGGCCGGACCAGGGCTACGGCGCTGTGCTCTGGCAGGAGATGGAATTCGGTGACTGCGCGCTGGCGGCGACGGCGCCGCTCGTCGCGGTCAGCTGTACCGGCTGGCCGCACGCCGCGCTGCCGCTGATCGTCATGAAGATCGCGCCTTCGGTCTGCGCGCCGGCCGACACCCGGGCATGCTGGCAGATCGCGCCCGTCGAGGCCGGCTGGCAGCTCCAGCCGAAGGCGCCGCCAAAGAAGTTCTGGTCGCCGCCGCCGACCATCGACGCGCCCGAGGGCAACGTGATGGCGACGGTTAGCTGGCCGGTCGGGCCCGAGCCGGTGTCGGTCACCTGAAAGAAGACCTGCCCGAAGTTCCCGAAGCCGCCGACGACGTCGACGGTGACCGCGAGGCGGGCCGAGGTCGGCGAAGGCCCATCGGCTGGTCCCGCGACGATGGGTTCTGGCGGCGGCACTGACGCGGCCGCGCTGGCTGACTCGGCGGGTGTGGCTGACGGAGCTGGCGCTTGCGTCGTCTTCGCGGCCGGCGACGGAGCGATCGATGTCGCGACGACCCCTGGCGACAGCGCCTGCGCAGCACGAGGGTGGCGGGGTGCTGGGCCGTAGTTCCCGGTCAGGGTGACCGCGAACGCAATCGCGAAGACCGCGAGCACAACGGCGGCGCCCGCCGCGATCCACCGCATGGCAGCAGATGTGCGCCGCGCCCGAGACGCTGCAAGCTGCCCGGACATATCGGAAGTCCCCGTGCTCCCGGCCAAGCCGCCAGCGGCATGGCCGATCTGGGGATCGCTCATGGCCGGCCCACTGGCCGCCAGCCCGATCATCGCCAACCCGCGAGCTGCTGCGCTGTCCGCCGCCCTGCGCTGGCTGTCGAGCCTGTCGTCGCAAACCCGCCGCGTGGCGCTCAGCACATACGCCCGGAACGCGCCAGTCGGCCCGCCGCCGCGCCCCAGCACGTCGAGCACTCGCGCGAATGTCTCGGCCACCACCTCGTCAATCTCGACGGGCGATACGAGGAGCTCGCGGGCCAGCCGCCTGGCAGCCTGCTCGTGCCGCTGGCGCAGAACCTCGTAGGCGCCGACGTCCCCCGCGCGCACGAGGTCGAGCAATCTGGCGTCGTCTAGATCCTGAGCGGCTGGAATCTCCTCTGTCACTCCTACTCCCGCCCCCGGGTCCCTGGACCTAGCGCGCAAAAGAATCATCGCCGGTACCACGTCATCATGTGGCGCATTTGCCGTCACTACGGTGTCACTCGCCAAATATTGTGCTGCTCGCAAATGCAGTGCTGCTTGTAAATGCAGTGCTGCTCGTAAATTCAGTGCTGCTTGTCAATTCGGCTAAGCCCCGCTGGTCGGCGACCCAGGCGATGACATCGGCGTGACACGGCAGCGGCTTGCACCAGCAGCCGAGCCTGCTGCCGCGCAGGCCCGGCAGCAGCGCCAGCAGGTCGGGCCGGCTGAGCAGGTACTCGCGGTATTTCGCGACAACCTCGTCACGGTCGCCGTCTGCCCCGATCCGGAACGGGTTCGCCAGCGGCGACGCAGCCAGCCGCCAGCCCCCTCGGTACATAGCGCGGCCGACGTAGACGACGTCGGCGAAGCCGGGATCGTCCCGGTGCCCCGCCATATTGACGACAGTCGTCGCGGGCATGCCGTCACGCTCCTGTCACGGCGGCCAGGAGGCCTGGATGCCGGTAAGCGAGCCCGTTCCGGTTCTTATCCGGTTTGAACCACGTGCGCTGCGACGATCATGCCGTTCTGAACGGTGTCTGTCCCGGTGAAGTCCTGGACCTGGCCCGAGCAGGAGTTCGTGGCGGCGAGATCGAAGGTCACCTGGTCGCCCGACTCGCCCACTTCCGTCACGCTCTGGCTGCCGGTGCACGCGAATCCGCTGACGAACTGCTGGTAGGTCTGGCCGGTCGTCGCGCCTGAGCCGACCAGCGTCCACGCTTGCGCGAAGTCGCCGGACTCGATGTCGCCGTAATACGCGGACACCACAGCCCAGGGATCGGTGACGTTCGGCATTGATGATGTCGGCACCCCGGCGGGACCGGCGGGCGCAGGGGGCGCAGCCTGGGCGCCGGTGCTGGCGGGCGGACTGGTTCCTGGTGCGGACGGCCTCGCTGGCGATGACGACGATGGCGACGGACTGGGCGATGGCGACGTTGTCACGGTGGTGCACGCCGCCAGGGCTGCGGCCGCGACGCTGATCACTACGGTAAGAACTGCTCTCATGGCGAACCTGCCTGTAGTCAGGCTGTTTTGCCGCGTTCTTCCTGCTCACAGTAGCTGGCGCATGACGCACAGTGATCGGCGACCCTCGGCTGGCCTACCAGCGGCCGCGGTGAACGACCTCGTCGAACGGCCGGCGCTTGGGGCTCTGCACCGGGGTCAGCGGCCGGTCAGCCGGGTAACCGAGCGAGATCAGCAGTACCCACGTCCGGTCCTCGGGGAGCCCGAGTACCCGGCGGGCGAGGTCCATATCTGTGACACCCGCGTGACACGTGCCGATGCCCAGGTCAGCTGCCGCGAGCGTGATGCTCATCGCTGCCTGGCCGAGGTCGAACTGAGCGCGATGGAACTCATTGTCAGCGACCGGGCCGACGATCGCGATCGCCGCGGCAGCGTGCGCGACGTGGTGGGCGCCGTAGAACACCTGGGACAGCTCGCTGAGCTGTGACCGGTCGGTGACAACGACGAAGTCCCAGGGCTGCCAGTTTTGCGAGGACGGCGACCGCCGGCCGGCCTCCAGGATCCGGTCGAGGTCGGGGGCCGGGATGGTCTGGTCCTGGAACGTGCGAACGTTGCGGCGAGCGGTGATGGCGTCCCATGTCTGCATGTAGCGACCTTACGGTCAGGAGACCCTTGCGGTCAGGAAACCCGGCGCCGGCGGAGGCGGGCGGCGCCCACCCGGCGTCGCACCCCACCACTGTCGACCAGGAACGTGGCCGTAAGCACAACACAAGTGCCCCATGCGGCGCCGGCGATGGTGTCAGTGAAGTAGTGGTACTGCAGCACTGTCATGGCGACGGCGACAGCGCAGCCAACGAGGATGAGGCCGAGCATGATCAGCGGTCGCAAGCCCGGCCGCGGCCGCCAGCGCGGCGGGTCGACCATCAGTACTCCGACAACCGCGATGAGCGTGAAGAGGCTTGAGGTATGGCCGCTCGGATACGTCAGCCAGCCATGCTGGATCGTCTCGTGGACGAGCGGCTTGAGCACGTATTCGGTCAGCCCGACCGTGGCGATGACGCTGATCAGCGACAGAGCGGCGGCGTTGACCCGGCGTGCCGCCAAGCAGGCCACGACGAGCACGACCGTCAGCACGGTCACGACCTGGCCGCCGCCGAGATAACTGATGTCGGACAGCACATGCAGATGCGAGGACAGATGATGCCGGAGCCACAAATCGACCGGCCGATCCACCGCGTTGGCTTGCGACCGACGGAACGCGAATGCGCCGAGCACGGCGACTACCACGGCGCAGCATGCGGCGGCTATGGCGGCCGGGCGGCGAGCCCTCACCGGCAGCAGTGGCGCGACCAGACCAGGCTGCTGAGTGCCGTCTGGGCTGGTCGGAGCGAGACCGGGGGTGTTCTCGCTGGTTGTACCCCCGAGTAGGCGGGTACCAGTCCAACGCCGCAGCGTGCGCACAGGGGGATCCTGCGGTTCTGGTCTAGCCATAGGAAGTTTCGGGGGAGTGGCCATAGATGGACCTGGTAGTGGTCTTTCTTGTGCTCTGCGCCATCGCGTGGCTGCGGAAATTAGTCCTGCTCCTGCCGCCGGTACTGGCGGCAGGTAGCCGGTCGGACCGTCTCACCTGCGGGTGAAGACGGCGAGCCAGGCCTGGGCGCGCGTCGTGTCGCCCAGCGGCCTGATCTCGAACGTGTCGGCCGTGATCGACTGTACCGCCCAGCCGTCGCTGAACGATGCCCGCAGCTCGTCCTCGCGCACCCTGCGCGGGCCGAAGTCACCGGGCTGCCGGTCGCTGAAGCACATCAGGTACAGCGTGCCGCCTGGCCGCAGAACCGCGGCCAGGCTGGCTACGTAGCGGGGCCGGTCCTCGTCGCTGAAGACGTGGAAGACCCCGCTGTCGATGATCACGTCGAAGTTCGGGCCTAGCTGTCCGAGGTCAAGCGCATCTGCGACCTCGAACCGCACGTCCAGGCCGCGCTGCGCCGCCTTGGCGCGGGCCTGCGCGATGGCAGCAGGCGAGACGTCGACGCCGGTGACACTGGCGCCGTGGCTGGCGGCGAGCAGAGACTGCTCGCCGGTACCGCAGCCGACATCCAGCACCTGGCCGGTCAGCAAGCCTGACTCGGCCAGCCGGACGAACGCCGGCTGCGGCCTGCCGATGTCCCACGGCGGCGGCGTCTCGGCCGTGTAAGAGGCGTCCCATGGCGGGTGTGTCATGGACCAAGTCTG
>DATHPF010000030.1:0-29117 GCA_035484155.1 Streptosporangiaceae bacterium | reverse complement strand
TTGACGACGTGGGCGTAGAGCGACGCAGGGCCTGTTTCGAGAGCGCTGGCCACTCGTCGCATCGTCAGGGCGTCATATCCCTCGCGCTCGACGATGCCCAACGCGGTCTCGATGATGGCGTGGACGGTGATGGGTTTCTTGCGCCCAGCCGACGGTCCGCGACGGGTCGCGTTGCCGTCGTCGGCCAGGGGTTGCTGGTGCCGTGCTGCGCGCCGGCGCTCAGGAGGCGATGCCATGCGGCTTAGTCTACACAGAAGGCGAGCAGAGTTCTCATTGACACGAGCAGTGTTCGCTAACTAGAATGATGTTCGTATCCGATCCGGCGACCAACGCAGTCCGGATCTTCGTGCCCGCGCTGCTACTTCCCGCGCGCGACCACTAAGCCCGCTAACGACCGAGCAACTTGGCCCTCCGAGTACTGACCCACGGTGATGCTGGCTGCATCACCGTGGGCACGACGTGCGGGGGGAGGGCTCCAACGGAGAGAAGAAATCCAGATGTCTGCAAAGACCGCGCTGACCACCGACACCAACCGTATGGACTACGACGTGCTGGTGGCAGGCGCCGGACCGGTCGGCCTGATGCTCGCGACGGAACTGCAGCTTGCCGGGGCCCGGGTGCTCGTTGTCGAACGACTGGAGGAGATCGACACCGCCGCCAAGGCGGGAGCGATCAACACCGCTTCCGCCGAGGCCTTCGAACGCCGCGGCTTGCTGCCCGCGCTGGAAGCGGCGCTCCGGCGGCTGTTCCCCGACGCCCTCAATCCTTTCGGCATGAGGCGGCCGCCTTTCGTCGGTCACTTCGGTGGGATCCAGGTCCCGGCAGCGCCCGTCGACGAGGAGGATCCCAGCCTGCGTGACCGCGGCTCGGCTGGCTGGTACCTGATGGTCCCGCAGGACGAGGTGGAGCGGATCCTCGGTGAGCGCGCGGCGGAGCTCGGCGTCGAGGTCCGGCGCGGGGTCGAGGTGCGTGGATTCGACGCGGATGATGCTGGCGTTACCGTTCACCTAGAAGACAGCGGTGACGTGCGGGCGGCGTGGCTCGTCGGTTGCGACGGAGGCCGCAGTCTGGTCCGGCGCCTGGCGGGATTCGAGTTCCCCGGCACGGACCCCGAGATCACCGGCCGGCAGGCGGTGGTCACCGTGGAGGGGGCAGAGGGCCTGGGACAAGGCTGGCAGCACACCGCCAACGGCGTCTACGTGTACGGGCCGATGCCGGGTCGTGTGCGCACCGTCGAGTTCGATGGTCCTCCGGCGGACCGGGAGGCACCGGTCACCGCGGCCGAGATCGAGGCCAGCCTGCGACGCGTCAGTGGCGTCGACGTTCGCGTCACCGAGGTCATCAGCGCCGCGCGCTACACGGACAACGCGCGGCAGGCGACGAACTATCGGCGCGGCCGCGTGCTCCTCTGCGGGGACGCCGCGCACGTGCACTCACCCTTCAGCGGCCAGGGCCTCAACCTGGGCCTCGGCGATGCTGTCAACCTGGGCTGGAAGCTCGCCGCCACCGTGCAAGGGTGGGCGCCCGAGGACCTGCTTGACACCTACACCAGCGAACGGCACCCGCTCGGCGCCTGGGTGCTTGACTGGACTCGTGCGCAGATAGCGGTGATGCGCGGCGACGCCAACTCCCGTGCGCTGAGGAGTGTGGTCTCCGACTTCCTGGGCACCAGGGACGGGGCGACCTACTACGTTTCGCGGATCTCCGGTCTGTGGCAACGCTACGACCTGGGGGACGGCCATCCGCTGGTCGGTGCGACGATGCCCAACCTCCGCCTGGACGACGGCACACGGCTGGCCGACCATGCCCATCAGGGCCGGGCCTTGCTCGTCGATCTCGCCGGGAACGACGAACTGGCCGCACTGGCCAAGCCGTACGCCGGGCGGCTGGAACTGGTCCGCGGTAGTTCGGACGGCGCGGGGGTGAGCAGTTTGCTGATGCGCCCCGACGGCTTCGTTGCGTGGGCGTCGGCCGATGGCGCCAGTGACCGCGCCGGCCTGGAAGCCGCCCTGACGCGCTGGCTAGGCGACGACACGAGTCGCGCCCGCTAATGTCTTGGGGACCTACGCCGAACGGAAGATGCCTATGGATCTCACCAGTAAGGCGATCATCGTCACCGGCTCGTCCAGCGGCATCGGTGCGGCTGTTGCCCGGCGGCTGGCTGGCCTAGGCGCTGGAGTCGTCGTGAACTCCGCCACGTCTGCTGAGGCCGGCCAGCGCATCGCTGCCGAGCTTGGCGATGCTGTTTACGTCCAGGGCGACATCGGCGACCCGGCTACGGCGCCCGCGCTCGTGGCGGCAGCGGAGCAACGGTGGGGACGCCTTGACGGCCTGGTCAACAATGCCGGGGTCACCATTGAGGTGCCGATGCCCGATATCGCCGCCGTGACAGCCGCGCACTGGGAAAAAGTGCTGCGCACGAATGTGATCGGCACGTTCCTTGTCAGTCAGGCTGCCCTGCCGCTACTGCGCAAGTCCGGGGACGGCTGGATCATCAACGTCACCTCTCTCGCGGGCGTGCGGCAGACCGGCAGCTCGCTGCCGTACGCCGTATCCAAGGCAGCCCTCAACCACCTGACGACCATCCTGGCTAAGCATGCCGACGGCGGGGTGCGAGTGAATGCCGTCGCGCCGGGTCTGGTGGACACTCCGTGGACCGACGGGTGGGATCAGCAGAAGGCTCGCGTACAGCGCGTCGCGCCATTGCATCGCGTCGCTACGCCCGAGGACATCGCCGACGCGTGCCTGGCGCTCATCTCCACTCCGTACGCCACCGGGCAGACACTCGTGGTCGACGGCGGCCTCGGACTCACCATCTGAGCTACCGCTGCCGTTCCGGGTCGGGCGGCGCACCCAGCCGAGCTGCTATCGCGACGAGGTCGCGAGGCGGACCAGCTGGCGGCTGATCGGCCCCAAGCCAGACTGCGCGCAGCTTCCGCTGGAAGTCGATGCCGGCGACGGGAACCACCGTCAGCAGGCCGGCGGCCAGTACGTCGTGAACGGCGAGGATGCTGAGCACCGCCGGGCCTGCGCCGGCGCTGACGGCCTGGCGGATGGCCGTGCTGGTCGTCAGCTGCATGGCTGGGGCGGCAAGCTCGATGTTGCTGCCGAGGCAGCCTGCGAGTGTCTGGTGCAGTGACTGACGGGTTCCCGAGCCCTCCTCGCGCTCGACGAGCGGTGTTGCTGCGAGCTCGGCCGGGCTGACTGGCGCCTTCCTGCGTGCCCACGGATGGTCCCGGCGGACGACGACCACCAGGCGATCGCGGGCCACGACCCTGGACCGAAGCCCGCGCGGCACTGACGGTCCCTCAACGAAGCCAAGCTCAGCCTCACGACCGGACAGCAGGGCCGCGACCGCGAGGCTGTTCGTAGCGATCAGCGTCACCTCCGGTGCGGCCCGTCGCCCTCGCTCGTACTCGGTCCGCAAGGCCACCAGCCAGGCGGGCAGCAAGTGCTCAGCCACCGTCAGGCTGGCTGCGACCCGTAGCTGAGCATCCCGGGCACGACGGAGGCTGGCGATCCCGGTGTCGAGCTCGTCGGCCTGGGCTAGCAGGGGCACCGCCCAGTCCGCGAGCAGGGCGCCGGCTCGGGTCAGCCGCGAACCGCGGGGGTCGCGGTCCAGCAGAACAGCCCCGACCTGCGCCTCCATCACCCGCAGCCGTGCTGACGCCGCCTGCTGGGTGATACCAACGCGCCGCGCTGCGGCCCCGATGCTGCCCTCCCTGGCAACGGCCACGAACAGCTCGAGCGTGACCAGGTCAGGAACGTGCGGGCTCAACGGCACGACGTCAGGATAGCCGGACCCACAAGCGTTGCTTGTGGGTTGCCAACGACGGGCAGGCTAGCGCGCGCGTCCTGTCGGCCAGACGCTGGAGGTATGACCGCGCAGACCCAAAACCCGCCCGCGCCCGCCGAGCCTGCGCCTGCCGAGCCGGTATCCGCCGAGGCCGTGGCCGCCGAGGCCGTGCTTGCTGAAGCCGTGCTTGCTGGGGCCGGGCGACGCCCCGCCCGGCGGGGGCCGCTGCGTGACCTGGCCAACCCGGCGGACGTCTTCGCTCGCCTGGGACCGAACTGGTTTGCCTCGGTCATGGGTACCGGCATCGTTGCCACCGCGGCAGTGAGCCTGCCGATCCAGTGGCCTGGCCTGCGCGGTTTCGCGACGGTCAGCTGGGTGCTCGCCGCGACCTGGCTGACGATCCTTGCCGCCGCTTGGGCCGTGCGCTGGACGCGCCACCGCGCGGCCGTCGCGGGCGACGCCACGGATCCGGTCATGGTGCAGTTCTGCGGTGCGCCGCCGATGGCCGCCCTCACCGTCGGCGCTGGCACACTGCTGCTCGGTGCGCCGCTCATTGGCACGCATGCCGCGGTCCGCGTCGACGCGGTGCTGTGGATCCTCGGCACCGTGGCTGGGCTAGCCAGCGCGCTGGCGGTGCCGTATCTGCTGATCACGAGGGTGCGCACGAGCCCGGCTGAGGTCTTCGGCGGATGGCTGATGCCAGTAGTCCCGCCGATGGTCAGCGCGGCCACCGGCGCCCTGCTCGTTCCGTATGTGGCGGCCGGACAGCTGCGCCTGACCCTGGTCCTGGCCTGCTATGCGATGTTCGGCTGCAGCCTGGTCGCGAGCCTGCTGGTGATCACCCAGCTATGGCGGCGCCTTATCCACGACGATGTCGGCCCGGCCGCGCTGGTGCCTACGCTGTGGATCGTCCTCGGCCCGCTCGGGCAGTCGGTCACTGCGGCAAGTCTCCTCGGCGGCGTCGCTCACCTTGCCCTCCCCGCCCCTTACGCCACCGCATTTCAGGCCTTCGGCGTCGTTTACGGCGTCCCGGTCTGGGGCTTCGCCGCGCTCTGGGCAGCGCTTGCGGCCGCGCTGACAGTTCGCGCGGCGCGCAAGCGGCTACCGTTCGCCCTTACCTGGTGGTCGTTCACCTTCCCAGTCGGAACCTTCGTCACGGGTACATCGGCCCTCGCGCTGCACACTGGCGCGGACGCGTTCCGCTTCGGCGCGGTTGTCCTGTACATCGGCTTGGTCGCCGCCTGGGCCGTTGTCAGCGTTCGCACGGTGCGAGGCGCGTGGCGGGGCCGCCTGTTCCTGCCGGCTGCTACGACCTGACGGCGCCCGCCTGCCCGCGGCTCGGCGAGCTGCCCGCGGCGCGGCGAGCTGCCCGCGGCGCGGCAAGCAGCAGCTACGCCGTCGTGTCGCGGGCGTTAGCCCGCAGCCGCAGGCGGCCCTCCTTCATGACGCCGGTCTGCTGGGCCAGGCGAGCGACCGAGGTGTCGTGGGTGACGATCACCATGGTCAGACCCCGTTCCTCCCAAAGGGATGCCAGCAGCGCCATGATCTCGTCACGGGTGCCTTCGTCCAGGTTGCCCGTCGGCTCGTCGGCGAGCAGTACCAAAGGCTCCTTGACCAGGGCCCTGGCGATCGCTACTCGCTGCTGCTGGCCGCCAGACAACTCCGAGGGCAGGTGGCGGGCCCGGTCGGCCAGCCCGAGCTCGGCCAGGCTCTGCGCGGCGCGTTCTCGCCGTTCCGCATCCGCGACGCCAAGCGGGACCAGCGCTGCCTCGACATTCTCCTGGGCCGACAGCGTCGGTATCAGGTTGAAGGTCTGGAAGATGAAACCGATCGACGTTGCGCGCACATGGGTGAGCTGGGTTTCGCGCAGGGTCGCGAGGTCCTGGCCGCGGAACTCTACGGTGCCGGAGCTGGGCCGGTCGAGCGCGCCGAGAATCTGCAGCAGCGTGCTCTTGCCGTGCCCGGTCGGGCCCTGGATCGCCAGCCAGTCGCCATCTTCGACGACCAGGTCGACGCCCCGGAGCGCGTGTACGGTACCCCGGCCCTTCGGATAGTCCTTGGTAACAGCGGTGAGCTTGTACATGGGGGAGTGCCTCCTGTTGTTGCTGATTACTCGACTCGGGCCAGCGCTGCGGCGGGGCGAAGCCGGACAGCGCGCCAGCCGCCGAACGAGCCGGCGATCAGGCCACCGAGGATCGCGAGCACGACAGCTAGGCCCACGGAGCCGAGCGTGACCGGAGCGGTCAGGTGCACCGAGACGGTGTGGCCGGCAGCTGCCGCACGGCCGAGGCCACCACCCCCGCCGCCTGCTCCGAAACGGCTAGCCCCGCCGGCCGCACCGCCCGCTGCGCCCGGAGGGGCTGTGCTGGTGGAGGCGGTCAGCGGCGGCGCAAGAGACTGGATGAGGGCCGCGCCCCCGAATCCAAGCGCGACGCCGGCGATGCCGCCCACGATGCCAATGACAAGCGCCTCACCCATGATCTGCCGGATGATCCGGCGGCTGCGCCACCCCATGGCCTTGAGCGTGCCGAACTCGCGCACGCGTCGCGAGACGGCGGAGATGGTGAGGATGCTGGCGATAAAAAAGGCGGCGGCCATGACGGCCACAGCCAGCCACTTGCCGAGGCTGTTAGCGAGACTGGATGCGCTCGAGAGCGAACCGGTGACCTGGCTTGCCAGGTCGCTCGAGGTAGTCACCGTCGCCTTGGGCAGCGAGGCTGAGATTTCCTTCGAGACGGCAGAGATGTCAGCGGAACTCGCCGCCGACACGTAGATCGTGTTCACCTCGTTCGTCATATCGGCCAGGGACTGGGCGCGGGCGAGCGGGATGTAGACGTCCGAGGTGCTCGTGGACTGCGCGGCCTTGGCGATCCCGACCACCGTGAAGGACTTGCCGGCGACCGTGATGGCGGAGCCGACTTTGAGGTTCTGCGACGCCGCGTAATTCGAGTCGACGACGGCAACGTTGTCGTTCGACTCGGCCGTGGTGATGCCGTGACCCGACGTGATCGTGGCGGAGCTGAGCGGGCCAAGCGAGTCGCCGGCCGGATCGACGCCCGTCACGCTGAAGGTGCTGCTCGAAATGGAGCCGTTCGCACCGCCACCGCCGGGTCCGCCCTGGCCAGACCCGGCCTGCTGAGATCCGGACGGTATGGTCCCGGACAGGGACAGGTCGGTCAAGGTCAGCGAGCCGGACGCCGCGGACACGTCCGCCAGCCCGGAGATCGTGGTCACCGACGACGACTTGAGCGTGCCGAGGCCTGGTGCCCGCAAGACGTTCCGGTTAAAGCTACTGCCGGCCTGACCCGCGGCGCCGCCGCCGAAACCGAAGCTAGGCGGCCTGCCCGATCCGGCCGCTGGCGGTTGCGTGACCGTGACGTCGGTGCCGACGCCGTAGAGCGAATGCAGGACTGCGCCCTGGCTGTTGGACACGCCGGTCGACGCGGCGATCACCGTGATCACCAGGCCGATCCCGAGCGCCAGGCCGGCGGCGACGAAGATTGCCTGTCGCATCCGTCGTCGTAGTTCTCTGAGCAGGTAGGTCATGAACATCTGGTTCTTGTCTCCTCTCGCGAGATGGATGAGCCGGTCAGCCGCCGCCGCCGCCGAGCCCGCCGCCGAGCCCACCACCGCCGAACCCGCCGCCGCCGAGCCCGCCGCCGCCGAACGAGCCGCCGCAGGCCTGAATGGCCTTGCGGAATGAGTTCGAGGCGGCGCCGGTGGGCCGGGCGTGGGGGGTGCCGCCGGACGGGCGGCCAGCGGGCGGAGTGACCCCGTGGTTTGCCAGGCACTGGCGGAACGATGAGGTGCCGCCCTTAGCCGAACTCGACGGCGTCGGGGCCGCTCTAGTGGTACCGCAGCCGGCCGCGGCGACGGCCGCGGCGAGCACCACGGGCGCGAGCAGGCGAACCGACGCCGGCCGGCTGGTGAATCTGCGGAATGGGCCTGTCAAAGTTGACTCCCTGGATAGCGACGGGCCCGTACCGGCGGCACCGTGCTGGCTGGCACAAGGCCCGGGCAGGCCGGGATGGCCTGCTGTCATGGAGTCAAGTGCCTAGGCCTTGTGATCTCGTTGCGGCCGGCTAAGAGCTCGCTGCCTGCGGCCTGCAGCTGTGAAAAAGATCAACACCAGGACCGGAACGGGGCCGCTTACCGCCAGCCGCCGCCCCGATCCAGCGGCCGACGAGGCAAATAATTCGATCGCTACAACCCGTGACTAGCGGCCGCGGCCGTCATCGCGAGCGGCAGCGTGACGCGGAAGGCGGCGCCCTGCCCGAGGGCCGTGTCCACGGTGATACGTCCGCCGTGGGCGGCGGCCAGCGCCGCTGCGATCGACAGGCCTAGCCCGGCGCCACCGCGCGATCGAGCCCGGGCCCGGTCGGTGCGGTAGAAACGCTCGAACACATGCGCCGCCTGCTCAGGCGTCATGCCGGGCCCGCGGTCGGCAACGACGATCTGGGCGTCGGCGAGCGACCTGATGACGGTCACGATGACCGGCGAGCCCGGCGCGGTGTGCTGCAGCGCGTTGCCGATCAGGTTGTCGATGACCTGGCGTACCCGGCCGTCGTCCGCCCATGCGATGACGGGATCCGCGGCGATCAGGGTGATAGGGCGGTCCGGCTGAATGCGCGAAGCGGCGCTGACCGCCGCGGCCGCGATACTGGACAGGTCGACGGGCCGCTGCTCGAGGGGACGGTCCAGGTCGAACTGGGCCAGCACGAGCAAGTCGTCGACGAGTCGGCCCATCCGGGTGGCCTCCTGCTGGACCAGGCCCATCAGCCGCAGCAGCTCGTCCGGGCTGGCCTGCGTGCCCTGCTGAAGCGCGTACTCGGCGAGGCCCCGCAGCGAAGTCAGCGGCGTCCGAAGCTCGTGACTGGCATCCGCGACGAACTGCCGCATCCGCTCTTCGGAGACAAGCGCCTGGGTCTCGCCCTCCTCGCGGGCCTGGTAGGCAGTCTCGATGCGGCTCAGCATCGAGTTGAGCGCGCCCGCGAGCCTGCCGACTTCAGTGCGGGTGGAGGGATGGTCGATGCGCTGAGACAGGTCGCCGGCCGCGATCGCCGCCGCTGTCGCCTCGATCTGCCGCAATGGGCCGAGGCTGGTGCGGACGAGTGGCACGCCGATCCCGGCCAGCAGCGCAATCGCCACGATCCCCGCCATGGCGTCCGCTACCTCGAGTTGCGTGACGGTGCTGGACAGGTCGCTGAGGCTGAGCGCGACGATGGCATGTCGTCCGGCGGGCAGCGACTTGACGACAACCCGCCAGGAGCTCGCCGGGCTGCCTGCCTGGACCGTGAGCGGGGCCGTGCCACTGGCGAGCTGCGCAGCGGACAGCCTGATCGTCGGCTCGTGGGAGAGCGGGTTGCCCTCGACCTGGATGCCGCCGTCCGGGCTGACGACCTCGACCAGGAACGGAGTTGGCAAGCCGGGGCGCACGCCGCCACGGGGAACCGGCTCATGTGCGCCGACTAGGGTCCGGCTTGCCATCGTGGCGAAATCCTGAAGCTGTGTATCGACACGGCTCACCAGATAATCGCGCAGCAGCGTCGTCCCCAGCAGCCCGGTCGCGAGCGAAGTAATGGCGACCAGGATCGCCGCCGCGGCCATGACCCGGACCCGCAGCGACGCGTTGGCGAGCAGCGCGCGCAGCAGAGACCGACACGACCTCACGGCGTCACCGCGTCGAAATGTCACGGCATCACGACGTCATGGGGGCGGGATGCGGAGGACATAGCCAATGCCGCGGACGGTGTGGATCAGCTGCGGCCCGCCGCGGTCGACCTTGCGACGCAGGTAGCTCACGCACGGCTCGACCACGTTGCCGCCCGCCGCGGAGGCGTAATCCCAGACATGATCGAGGATCTGGCCGCGGCTGAGCACTAGGCCAGCGTTGATCATCAGGAAGCGCAGCAGCCTGAACTCCGTCGGCGTCAGCGATACCAGCTCACCCCCGCGCCTGACCTCGTGGGTGTCCTCATCGAGCTCCAGGTCCGCCACGCTCAGCCGGGATCCGGCCGCTACCCGGCCGCTGCGCCGCAAGACGGCCCGGATGCGCGCGAGGACCTCATCCAGGCTGAAGGGCTTGGTGATGTAGTCGTCTCCGCCGAGCGTTAGCCCGGCGACGCGCTCGCCCACACCCGTGCGCGCGGTCAGGAAGATCACCGGGCACTGCGGCCCGCCTGCGCGCATCTGGCGCACGACCTCGAAGCCGTCGCCGTCCGGCATCATCACATCCAGCAGGATCAGGTCAGGGCGGGTCGCGGCCGCGGCGCGCAGTGCGTCGGCGCCGCTCGCGGCAGTCACGACGTCAAAACCAGCGAACCGCAGCGATCCCGAGAGCAACTCCAAGATCGTCGGCTCGTCGTCGACCACGAGGAGCCGTGCCTCGCCCGAATCACCCGTCACCATTCCCGGCGCAGGAGACGTCATCATTGCCTCACTGTGGACGGGCAACCTTGCGGTTGCCTGACCAGCAGCCGGAAGGATTCCCCGGGGTTCCTTGCCGTAGCCTTCTGCGCGACGGCGGCGGGCCTGTCGCTAACGTAGGTGATCATGGGGCTCAGGGGGAAGGGGCTCAGCGGGAAGCTGTGCACAGCAGTTGCCGCTGCCGTCGTGGCGACCGTAGCGGCCTGTTCGAACGCGGCGCCGACAGCGGCCGGACATCGACCGCCAGTCAGCCCGAGCAGTTACTGGACCAGGGACCGGTTGCGCGGCGCCACGCCGATGCGGGGACGCGGGTTCCGCCCGCCGACCCCGAGCCCATCCAAGAGCGCCCACCCGGCCGCCCTGGTTGCCATCCGCGTCGGGGCCCTGTTCACGGCGGGCTCCGGCGGTGATCATTTCTGCACGGCGAGCGTGGTGGCCAGCCCTGGCCGCGATCTGCTCATCACCGCCGCGCACTGCCTCAGCAGCGGGAACGGCGCCGGCTACCGGCCAGACATCGTGTTCGTTCCGGACTACCGAGACGGCCAGGCGCCCCTCGGCGTCTGGACGCCCAAGCGGCTGCTGGTCGCGCCGCAGTGGCTGGAGTCGGCCGATCCTGACCTTGATGTCGGCTTCGTCGTGCTCGAGCCGCACGACGGGAAGAACATCCAGGACATCGTCGGTGCCAACAAGCTGGCCATTGACTCGGGCTATCGCTACCGCGTTTTTGTCACCGGCTACCCCGATAGCCTCGACGCGCCGGTCACCTGCCGCACCCTGACGACGGCGTTCAGTCTCACCCAGCTGCAATTCGACTGCGGCGGGTTCACCGGCGGTACCAGCGGCAGTCCCTGGGTCACCAAGTTCGACAGGCACAGCCGGACCGGCACGATCGTCGGGGTGATCGGCGGCTACCAGGAAGGCGGCGACACGGCAGCCATTTCCTACAGCTCGTATCTGGGCACCGCTGTCCAGCACCTGTACGCGGAGGCGCTGGCTGCCGCATCCTCCTGAGCCACGTGTGATGGCGGCGGATGACGGCCTGGCCAACGGGGAAGGGGTGGCCTGTGATTGCCCATCGCGGGCCGGCCGCATCCTCGACCGGGACGACCGGATCTCCGGCGGAGACCGGCGCAGCCGAGGATTACCTGCTGCTGCGACAGTATGAGCCGGTCTTGCGATTCACTCAGGGCGAGCTTTTCCTGCCCATGCCGGTCGAGCGCTACATCGAGCGGTCCAGCCTGTGGCGGCCGGCCGCAGCCGATAGCGCGGGCCGCCCCGCTGGTCGCAGAGCGCAGCCGGAGCAGGTGTGCGCGGCTGGGGAACTCACTGCGGCACGCCTAGCGGAGCTTGGCGCGCTGGCGAGTCAGGGTCTTTGGCTTCGCTTCACGGAGCACTCGCTGCGCCGGCGGGAGCTTCGCGGCTGGCGGCGCGACCCGGACCGGCCCCGGCTGGCGCCGGGGACCAGCCGGTTTGCTGCCGTGGGAATGCTCAGCCGGCTGATCGATGCGGTGCTCCGGCTGTCGCTGCTGCTCCGCGGGCGGGTGCCGGGCGGCACCACGGCCGCGGCCGAGCAGCGCTACCGGGCGGACGCTGAGCCGGACAGCTGCCCGTACTACGGCCGCGTCGTCCGGGATCGGGGCTTCATCGTGCTGCAGTACTGGTACTTCTACGCGATGAACGACTGGCGCTCGACCTTCGGCGGCGTCAACGACCACGAGGCCGACTGGGAGCAGGTCACCCTGTTCCTGCCCGACCCGCCCGATTACACAGGCCGGCCCGCCTGGATTGCCTTCTCTTCCCACGATGAGGTCGGCGATGACTTGCGCCGCCGGTCAGACGATCCAGACCTGGAGTGGCGGGACTCGCATCCGGTCGTGTACGTGGGCGCGGGCTCCCACTCAGGCGGCTACCTGCCCGGCGACTACCTCGTCACCGTCGAGCCGCCGGCGCTGAAGCGGATCGCTGCGGCAGGCCGCCGGGTGGGCCGCCTGCTGCTGCCGTGGACGCGCACGCGGACCGGGACAGCGTTCGGCATTCCGTTCATCGACTACCGGCGGGGCGATGGTCGCGGCGTCGGACCCGGCGAGCAGATGCAGTGGCGCGCACTGATCGCGGATGACTCGACCCCCTGGGTCCGCGACTACCGCGGGCTGTGGGGCCTCGACACAGGCGACCCGTTCGGCGGTGAACGCGCGCCCGCTGGCCCGCGTTACGAGCGGGCCGGATCGGTAAGGCTGAGCTGGTCCGACCCGGTCGGCTGGGCTGGCCTGGATAAGGAGGCACCATCACCGGAAGCAGAGCGCAGGACGATCGCGGACCGGATCGTCGAGCTGGACGCCGAGCTCGCCGTCGCCGCAGCGGAACTCGACGCCCGCGGCGATGAACTCCGCCGCGCCCGCGTCGGCCGCCGGGCGCTGGGCGGCCAGGCATCGGGCGGGCAGGCATCGGGCGGCCACCGGGACATGTCCGAGCTCGAGGCGGCCGTCGCACAGACGCGCGCCCGCCGCCAGGAATTGCTCGCGGAGCGGGAGGCGCTCGCGCTCGCCGCCGTCAACGGCCTTCCCCGCGGCGACCCGCATGCGCATCTGCGCCACCGGGCCGTGCCGAACGTCGACCCGGTGCACACGCGCAGCCGGATACTCGGCGCGTGGTCCGGAGTCTCCGCGTCCGTCCTGCTGGCCGGCCTGGCCGTCGTGATCCTCGGTCATTTCGGCCCGCTGCTGCCGGCCTTCGCCGGGCTGGCGGTGGCCATGCTGTGCATCGAAGCCTTCGCCCAGCGGCATCTGTGGCAGTTTGTCGCCGGACTGATTGGTGCTGCCGTAGTAGCGCTGGCGGCGTTCCTGGTCGCGGAGGCCGTCATCGGGAACTGGCGGCTTGCCGTTGCCGTCGTTCTCATCCTCGCCGCCGTCGCCTTGCTGCTGACCAACATTCGCAGCTTCTTCGTCAGGCGCTGACCTGCTCCGCGACAACGCCGTCGAGCAAGGTGATGGTGTGCGCGGCGATGGCGGGGACGCGCGGCCCGGGGAGCACGATGCCGGTGAGGTTCAGCGGGTCGGCGGCGGAGATCTGGATGCTCTCGCCGGTGCGCTGCTCCTTGCTGACCGACTTCAGCACGTCGATGGCATCCGGGTGGGCGTACTGCTCGCCGCTGAACCCGCTGACGAACCGCCCACCGCGGATCGTTCCCCTCGCTTCCATGCGGCGAAATGCCCACAGCAGGTCGCGCCAGGGTACGGCGAGTGTCTCGCGGACGGCGACGTCGCGGAAGACGACGCCCCAGCGCGCGGCGAGCTGCTCGGCCACTGCCTCGGCCAGCTCGTCGCGATCGGCGTGACGATCGGGCGGCGGCAGCAGCGACCAGCGCCCGGAGGCGCCCGCGGCGCTGCGGACGCCGCGCCGCAGTCCGCGGGGCGGGGCGTACCTTGCCGCGCTGCCGCGCCGTAGCAGCGACCGCACGGCGCGGAAGCCGTCGGCGGTGATGAGCCCGCGGGCCACGCCGTCCCACAGCGCCTCGTCGACCTCATAGGGCAGGCGGCCGGTCAGTGTCGCGAGGTCAGGCCGGAACAGTGCCCCGTGCTGGCGAAGCGCGTCCAGGACGTCCCGGGTCCGGCCGTCGGCTGGCTCAGCCGGGCTGAGGTCGCCGCGCGCCGCACGGAGCAGCCACGGCAAGTCGTCGCGGATGGCCAGGGTGATGGGCGTGGCGCGGGACGGTGCCAGGCCGCCGCGCCGGGGCGGCACGTCGGGCTCGCCGTCACGCACCGACAGGCGGCCCCAGCAGGCCTGGCCAGATATGCACAGCTCGTCGAGCCATTCGCGGCGGTAACCCTCGACGCGCCCGGCCAGGACGGCGCTCTCCCAGGCGCCGGTCGCGATCTCGAAGCCCTGCAACTGCTCGACGACGGCCAGGACGCCGAACCGGCCTTCGCGCCTGGTACCGGCTGCGAGGTGCTGCCACCGCAGCAGGAACCGCATGAAGTCCCGCGCGGTAACTGGCTCGATCTCGCGCCTGCGCCGCTGCCTGGTGTAGGCATGAATGCGCGCCAGCAGCCGGCGGGAGCAGTACTCCGCCGTGCTGCCAGACCCCAACGCGCCGGAGCTAGTGAAGTGACCGCGGATCGCGAAGCCCTCCGCTTCGAGCGCCGCTAGTGCGCGGATGATCAGCGGCTGGCTCAGCCCCGAGGCGGCCGCGAGCTCCGGCACGGTCGACGGACCGCGCGCCTCCAGGTGACCGCGTAGGAGATCCGCCGCTGCGGTTTCCTCGTCCGGCACCTCCGTCGGCACCGGGCAGGCAAGAGCGGGAACGGGCTGCGATTCGGGGAACAGTGCCCGGATCGCCGGCAGTCGCTCGACCGCTGACCAGAGCACGCCTGCCGGGGTGTGAACCTCGACGGCACGTCGCCCGGCGACGAGGTCCTCGAACCACGGCCGCCAGGCCTTCGCGGGCCGCATCGCCACCAGGTTCATCAGCAGGTCGTGCAGCTCGTGCTGGTCACGCGGGTCGGGCCGGACCTGCTCGGCGACCCGCTCGATCGCAGCCGGATCCAGCGTGTCGAGCTCGTGTGGCTCGACGGGCAGGCCGCGGCGCAGCGGCACGGCCCGGCTGCGGCGCTCTTCGAGCGGTGCGTCATCCAGGTAAGTGAACGGCCGCCCGTTCAGGATCTCGTGCGCCAGCACCGACGGCTCGGTGGTGTCCCGCACGACGACAGCGACGCGGCCCGACTCGATCCCCGTCACCAGCTCCGTCAGTCCGTCGATGTCCATGGCCTCGCGCAGGCAGTCCTGCAGGGTCTGCCGGACCAGGACATGATCGGGGATCTCGAGCGGGCCAGGCGCGACATTCTCCTGGCAGGCTGCCAGCGTGGGAAAGACCGCGGCCATCAGGTCGTCGGCCTCCATCCGCTGAATGGCCGGCGGGTTCTTCCGGCCACCCCGCATCCGCAGCACCGCCAGCGAGGTGTTCAGGTTCCACCGCCACCTGGCCGCGAACATGGGGGAGGTCAGCACGGCCTGCCTGACCACTTCCTCGACAGTGCCGGACGCGAGGAACCTGGGGACCCGGTCGAGCGGGAAGCTGTGCTGCGGTCCGAGTGACAGCAAGATCGCATCATCGCTCGCGGCTGCCTGCAGCTCGAAGTCGAACGTCACGCAGAACCGCTTGCGCAGCGCCAGGCCGAGCGCCCGGTTCAGCCGTGCGCCGAACGGCGCGTGCCCGACTAGCTGCATGCCGCCCGCGTCGTCGAAGAACCGCTCCAGCACGATGGTGTCCATGGTGGGCAGCACGCCGAGCTGCGCCAGCCCGGCACCCAGATACGCCACGATGATCTCGGCGACCGCGTCGCCGATCCCGCACTCGGCCGCTAGCCAGCCAGTCGCCGCGGCCGCACCGGCGCCCGTCCCGTCCGCCAGGCGCTCAGCGATCCCGGCCCGGATCGCGCAGACCTCCGCCGAGAGCTCCAGGGTCCGGCCCGGCGCCTCGCCGAGCCAGAACGGCACCGATGGCGGAGCGCCGTGCGCGTCAGCGACGCGGACGATGCCAGGCTCGACCCGCCTGATCCGCCACGACGTGGTCCCGAGCAGGAACACGTCGCCCGCCATGCTCTCGATGGCCCAGTCCTCGTTCACGGTGCCGACCAGGACATCGTCGGGCTCGGCCAGCACGCGGAAGTCGCCAAGCTCCGGGATCGCGCCGCCGGAGGTGAGCGCCGCCAGCCGGGCACCGCGCCTGCCGCGCAGCTGTCCGCTGACCTGATCCCGGTGCAGGTAGGCAGCCCGCCGGCCGCGACCAGTACGGATACCCTCCGAGACCAGCTCGGCGACATCCTCGAAGTCGGCCGCGGACAGCTCCGCGAACGGCGCGGCGCCGCGAGCGAGCGCCAGCAGGTCGCCGGCGGCCCAGTCCGCCGCCGCGCACTCGGCCACGACCTGCTGGGCCAGGATGTCCAGCGGGCATCGCGGAATCCTGAGCCGGTCGAGCCGGCCGGACCGGGCGCCGCGCATCAGTGCAGCGCATTCCACTAGTTCGTCGCGCGTCGTCGGATACAGCAGGCCGGCCGGCACCCCGTGCCTGGTGTGATTGGAGCGCCCGACGCGCTGCAGGAACGTCGCAAAGCTGCGCGGCGAGCCGATCTGGCACACCAGCTCTACCGGCCCGATGTCGATGCCAAGCTCCAGCGACGCGGTCGCCACCAGCGCGCGCAGGTCACCCTCGCGCAGCCGCGCCTCGACCCGCTGCCGGCGGTCCTTCGACAGGCTGCCGTGGTGAGCTGCGACCTGGCCGTCGCCGAGCCGCTCGCCGAGCTGATGGGCGAGTTGCTCGGCCAGCCGCCGGGTGTTGACGAACACCAGTGTCGTCCGGTGCTCCTGGACATGGCCGGCGATGAGGTCGGTGATCTCGGCGAGCTGCCCGTTCGTGGCGACCGCGCCAAGCTCGTCACCCGGCAGTTCCAGGCCAAGATCAAGCTCGCGCCGGTGTCCGGCGTCCACGATCGAGCACAACGGCGAGCCGTCGGCCGCCGATCGCTCCGGGCCGGCGCCGACCAGCAGCCGGGCCACCGCCTGGACCGGGCGCTGGGTTGCCGACAGGCCGATCCGCTGCACCGGCTGCTCCGCCACATGCTGCAGCCGCTCCAGGGTCAGCGCCAGGTGCGATCCGCGCTTGTTGCCGGCGACCGCGTGAATCTCGTCCACGATGAGGGTGTTCACTGCGCGGAGCATCGCCCGGCTCCGCTCCGCGGTCACCAGCAGGTAGAGCGATTCTGGTGTGGTGATCAGGAACTCCGGCGGCCGCTTCAGCATCGCGGTGCGCTCGGCTGCCGCGGTGTCGCCGGTGCGGACCGCGACCCGGATGACCGGCGCGGTCATCCCCAGCTCAGCGGCCACCTCGGCGATCTCCGCCAGCGGGCGCTCGAGGTTCTGCCAGATGTCGACCGCTAGGGCCTTCAGCGGCGAGACGTATACGACCTGCGGCCCGGCCGCCGGCCTTGCGCCCGGCTCGATGCCTGCCTCGTGCGCGCGATAGATCCGGTCGATGCAGACCAGAAATGCCGCCAGCGTCTTACCCGATCCGGTCGGCGCTGAGATCAGCGTGTGGCGCCCCGCGGCGATCTCGGCCCAGCCGGCTGCCTGCGGCATCGTCGGCCCGGCCGGGAACCGCCGCTCAAACCAGGTACGCAAGGCCGGATGGAACGACTCCAGCATCCAGCCACACTAACTGAGGCCTCGGACATCCTGCCCGGATGCCGGGTAAGGCGGCTAACGGTGGGAGTAGGCGCGCTTGTGGGCGAGCACGACGACGAGGGCGAACTGGACAAGCCAGATGCCGCCGCCGACGATCACGCCGCCCGCGAAGCCGGGGTGCGGCTGGGAGAACGCCGCCGTGGGGCTGGCGACAGTCACCAAGGCGGTGATCCAGGCGGCTATCTGGAGGGCGAGCGCCGCGTCGAGGACTGTAAGAGCGGTGCGCCTGGCGCGCGGTGGGCGGAACGCGGCTGGGCTCGGGGTGTGGGCGGTTGCGGTGGTGTTGTGGCTGGTGTTCATCTTTCCTCCTTGGGTATTGCCAGCCGGGTTGCCCGGCACGGCCTTGGTAGCGCGATCACGGGTCTGGCCGCGTCGCACGCTCGAACATGGCGATCAGCTCGGCGCCATAAGCCTCGATGTCGAGGTCGGGGTCGGCGGCGAACTGGGTGAGCAGGTCGTCCAGGAGCGCCTTGACGCTGGCTGCCACGACGGCCGCGGAGAACGAGCCGAGCGTGCCCCTGGCCTGGCCGAGCGTCAGGATCCGCGTCATCACGGCGATCTCGTCGGCGCGCACGTGGAACGCGGGATCCGGCTCGCCGGACTCGTCGCGGAAGCTGTTGTAGATCCGGACCAGCGCGATGACCGACCGCGTGTGTGTCCGGAAGTACTCGACCCACGCCGTGATGTCGGCGGCGATGAATCGCTCCGGGAACTTCTCCGGCTCGGCCGGCAGCAGGCGGGACGCCATGTGCTCGGTCATCGAGCCGAGCACGTCGGCGATCACCGCCTGGATCAGGTCGTCCTTCGCGGGGAAGTGGTACGTGACAACGCCCTTGCTTACCCCAGCGCGGCGGGCTACCTCTGCCACCGATGCGCGCGGGAAGCCGAGCTCGACAATGGCGTCGATCGTGCAGTCCACGAGCTGATCGCGACGCTTCAGCTGGGTGAAGGTCCGTGTCTTGGCGGGGGCGTCGGGCTGGCTAGTACTCACGATCTGAGACTAGTACGGCCGTACTAGAACGTCAAGCGGGTCAGGACTCGGGCGTGCGCCGCTGCCCGGCCTGGATCAGGTACTGCTGCAGGTCCCGCAGCGGGGCGCCAGAAGCGTCCAGGTGGTGCCTCGTCCAGGCGCCGTCCGCGCCGAGCCACCAGGACGCGGTGCCCTCGTCCATGGCCAGGTCGATGAGGCCGCTTAGCTCGGCTCGCTGGGCAGGGTCGGCCACCCGGACCAGCGTCTCGACCCGCCGGTCCAGGTTCCGGTGCATGAGGTCGGCGCTGCCGATCCAGACCTCGCGGCTCGGCCTGCCTTCTTCGCCACTGCCGAACTCGTAGACGCGCGAGTGCTCCAGGAACCTGCCCAGTACGCTGCGCACCCGGATCGTCTCCGACACGCCGGGCAACCCCGGCCGAAGCGAGCAGATCCCGCGGATCCACAGGTCGATCGGCACGCCAGCCTGGGATGCGCGGTACAGCGAGTCGATGATCGCTTCGTCGGTGATCGCGTTGCACTTCATCCGGATGCGGGCGGGCTCGCCGCGGCGTGCCAGGTCCGCCTGCTCGCTGATCCGGGTCAGCAGGCCGGGGCGCAGTTGCTCAGGGGCCACCAGCAGCCGGCGGTACGCGGTTTCCTGGCTGTAGGCGGTGAGGTGGTTGAACAGATCGGTGACGTCCTCGCCGACTGTCTGGTCGGCGGTCAGCAGGCCGAAGTCCTCGTACAGCCGCGCGGTCTTGGGGTGGTAGTTGCCGGTGCCGATGTGACAGTAGCGGCGCAGTTCGCCGTCCGGCTCCTCACGGACGACGAGTACCAGCTTGCAATGGGTTTTCAGGCCGACGTAGCCGTAGACGACATGGCAGCCCGCCTCCTCCAGCCGGCGTGCCCAGGCGATGTTGGGGCGTTCGTCGAAGCGGGCTTTCAGCTCGACGACGACCACCACTTGCTTGCCCGCCTCGGCCGCGTCGATCAGGGCGTCGACTATCTCGGAGTCGCCGCTGGTGCGGTACAGCGTCTGCTTGATCGCTAGCACACGCGGATCGGCGGCTGCGGACACGACCAGGCGCTGCACGCTGGCGGCGAACGAGTCGTAGGGCAGGTGCACGAGGACGTCCCGCTCGGCGAGCGCGGCGAAGATGCTGGTGTCGCGGGGCAGGGCCGTTTCCGACGGGAGGAAGGCCGGGTACTTCAGCTCCGGCAGGTCGAGATCGGCGATCGCGGTCAGGCCGGACAGGTCAAGCGGGCCGGGCAGGCGGTACACGGCGCGGCCGTCGACGCCGAGCTCAGCCACCAGATTCGCCAGCATGTCGCTGGACATCGGCTCCTCGACCTCAAGCCGGACGGCTGGCTCGACGCGGCGACGCGTGAGCTCGCGCTCCAGCGACTTCAGCAGGTCCTCCGTGACATCCTCGTCGATCTCCAGATCGCGGGCCCTGGTGACGCGGAAGACGTGCTGCTCGATCACGTCCAGGCCCTTGAACAGGTCCTGGAGGTGCACCGCGATCACGTCCTCCATCGGCACGAACCGGTACGGCGCCACGGCAAGGAACCTGGGGAGCAGCGGCGGTACCTTGACCCGGGCGAACATTGTCCGGCCAGTGCGCGGATCGGCGATCGTGACGGCCAGGCTGAGCGACAGGCCAGAGATATAGGGAAAGGGATGAGCGGGATCTACCACCAGCGGCGTGAGCACGGGATAGATCCGCTGCCGGAACAGCTGGTGGAGCGTCTCTTGCTCATCGGCCGCCAGCTGCTTCCAGCGCAGGATCTCGATGCCGTGGGAAGCCAGCGCAGGCCGCACCGAGTCGCTGAAACATGCGGCATGCCGCTCTGTGAGCTCGCCGACCGTCTTCAGGACGTTATCCAGCACCCGTTCCGGCGGTATACCGCTAGCGCTCTCTACCGGGAGGCCGGCCGCCATGCGCCGGACCCGGCCTGCCACCCGGACCATGAAGAACTCATCCAGGTTGCTCGCGAAGATCGCCAGGAACCGCGTCCGCTCGAGCAGCGGGATGGTCTCGTCCTCCGCCAGCTCCAGGACTCGCTGGTTGAACCTCAGCCAGCTCTCCTCGCGATCCAGGTAGCGGCCAGCTGGGAGGCTGTCGCTGACGGCGGCCGCGGCCGGCTTGGCGCGGCTAGGCGCCGGGCCCGAGCTCCGCTTGTTCTTAGCGCGTGGTGATGTGGCCTGACCTGAGCTCATGGCTCTATCGTCCCCAGCCTGGGGACAGTTGAAGTGTCGGGTACAGGGGGAGCGATCGTGACGGTGCCGGATAAATCTGGGTCTGATATGTCGTTCGAGGTGCTGGACGGGATACAGGCCGGCCTGCTTGGGCAGGAGTTGCAGACCTTGCACGCCGAGGTCTACGCCGACCCGCCCTACGGGCGCACCGATGACAGCGCGCAGTTCCAGGACCGTTTCCGGGTCCAGCGCCGCCAGCCAGGTTTTGTCCTGGTGGCGGCCCGTCGGGGCGGCTTCGTGATCGGCTGGGCCTGCGGGATGCCGCTGCGGCCGTCGACGTCCTGGTGGCGGAACCTGACCAGCCCGCTGCCGGACGAGCTGACAACCGAGCATCAAGGTCGCACCTTCGCGCTGACTGAGTTGCTGGTACGCGCGTCGTGGCGGCGGCAGGGCATCGCCCGGACGATGCACGATCTCGTCCTCGGCGGGCGGCGAGAAGAACGGGCGACCCTGACCGTCTTGCCAGCCGCAGTCCCGGCGCAGCATGCCTTCCGCGCGTGGGGGTGGCGCAAAGTCGCGCGGACGCGGGAGCCCGGCCCCAGCGCCGCTGTGTACGACGTGCTCATCACGCCGCTGCCGGTGGATCATCCTTCGCGCTCATATTGACCGTAATCGCACCGAACCTGGCATCGCCGCAGCACGGGCAGGCAAGCCGGGAAATCGGGCCGGGCAGGTTCGGCCCATCCGGCAGTGGGTACGGCAAGCCCCGTTGCCCGACCCTGTAGGGAGGAGTTGGCCATGCTTACGATCACCGACAACGCGGTCTCTGCGATCCGCAGTCTGACGTCGCAGCCGGACCTACCCGTTGACACAGGCCTGCGCATCATGAAGCAGGGCGCAGCACCCTCGTTCGAGCTCGCCCTGACCGAAGGCCCGGCGGCCGGCGATCAGGTGGTCGAAGAAGGCGGAGCGCGCGTCTTCCTCGAGCCCGCCGCTGCTGGCGCACTCGAGGACAAGGCTCTCGACGCGCAGGTAAACGACCAAGGCGATCTTTCCTTCCGCATCTCCGACCAGGTCGAACCCGCCTGACCGGTTGTGGCGCCCGTGGTGGTCTGGTGGACTACTGACCGGGCGCGGCATGAGCCGGGACCGGTGACGGGAGCGATAAGTTGCGGGTACTGGTCTCGGTAGACATGGAGGGCATCGCCGGCGTAGTCGACGGCGATGACGTCAGGCCGGGCCAGGGTGAGTACGAGCGCTACCGGCGGCAGATCACGGCGGAGGCCAGCGCGGCGGTCCGCGGGGTGTACGCAGCTGACCCGGACGCTCAGGTGCTCGTGACGGAAGCCCACGGCGGCTTCCGGAACCTGCTGCCGGACCTGCTTGATCGGCGTGCCGAGCTGCTGCGCGGCAAGCCGAAGCCCGACGGCATGCTGGCGGGACTGGCGGACGGCGCTGATGCCGTGCTGTTCATCGGCTACCACGGCAAGGCCGGCACGCCTGGCTCGGTGCTCGCCCACACTATTCACGGCGGCGTTGTCGCTGACGTGCGGTGCCAGGGCCGCTCACTCGGGGAGATTGGCCTGAACGCGGCGTTCGCCGCGCACAGCGGCGTGCCCGTGGTGCTCGTATCCGGCGATGACACCGTGGCCGCGGAAGCGACCTCGGTGGTGCCGGGCATCCACGCGGTGGTGGTCAAGCGAGCCCTCGGCTTCAGCGCGGCGGCGCTGGTTCATCCCGACGAGGCGTGCGAGCGCATCGAGCAGGAAGTGCCAAGGGCACTGGACGACCGCGCCGCAGTCCAGCCGTTGCGCTTCGATGGCCCGGTCGTCGCCGAAGTCGATGTCCTGCAGCCGCGCATGACCGAGCGGGCTCTGCTCATCCCTGGCATCGAGCGAGTCGGCGGTTGTACCTTGCGCTACGCGGCACCGGACTATCCGACCGCCTACCAGATCATCCAGCTGATCGTCATGCTCGGCGGCATCTGATCCGCTGGTTATCCGAGCTGACCGGCCTGGTAATCCCCGGCGGGCTGGCGGACGATGACGTTGAGGCGGTTGTAGAAGTTGATCAGGGCGATGCCGGCCACCAGCGCAACGAGCTGGTCATCGTCGTAGTACTTGGCCGCGTACGCCCAGACCTCATCGCTGACACCACCAGCGGCGTCGGCGATGCGGGTGCCCTCCTCGGCGAGCTCGAGCGCGGCGCGCTCAGCGTCGGTGAAGACCGTCGCCTCCCGCCAGGCCGCGACCAGGTTGAGCCGCTGCTGGGTTTCCCCCGCAGCCAGGGCCTCTTTGGTGTGCATGTCGGTGCAGAAGCCGCAGCCGTTGATCTGGCTTGCCCGCAGGCGCACCAGCTCCTGCGTCGCGGCTGGCACGGTCGAATCAGCCAGCGTGGCCCCGACCGAGTTCAGCTGCTTGATGAGCTTCATCGCCAGCGGGCTGGCGAGAAAGTCGAGTCGAGCGTCCATCGTCGTCTCCTTGCCGTCTTTGTTTGTTCTCAGTAGTACGACGACGCAACCCAGCCGAATGTGAGTTCACGCCGCCATCCGCAGCTGGATGATTCGGTGTGTGAGCGACGCCGAAGCCCGGATGCAGGACCATGACGCCTACGACTTGATCGAGGAGCAGTTCAATCGGGAGCTTGACGGGTCTCTCGGCCCCACTGGCCCTGACTCGCTGTTCGGATATGTGGCAGATATGACGCTTCCCTCCGGCGCGGTGGTCGTGGACGCCGGGTGCGGTGAAGGCGAGGATGCCATCGAGCTCGGTACCCGCTACGGCTTCCGGGTCACCGGCGTGGATCCGGTTCCGCGCTGCGTGCACGTAGCTCAGCGGAACGTGCCAGCTGGCTGTCCGGTCACCTTCGCGGTAGGCACGGCCGACCAACTCCCGATGCCCAGCGGATCGGCTGATCTGGTCTGGTGCTGCGACGTCCTGTCCCTGGTCGAAGACCTGGATGCTGTCTACCGTGAGTTCGGCCGCGTACTGAAGCCGGGCGGCCGCGCGGTGATCTACCAGATGTTCACGACGAGCCTGCTGGAGCCGGATGAGGCAGCCTTCCTGCTGCCGGTCATGGGCTGCTGGGCCTTGGCGATGCGCCCGGAGCACACCGAGGCCGCCATCGCCCGCGCCGGGCTGCGGATCGACCGCTGCGTGGTGCTGGGCAGCGAGTGGGGCGAGTACTACCAGGAGCAGCACCTGCCCGAACGCGGCCGTCACCTGCTACACGCTGCGCGGCTGCTGCGCCATCCTGAGCGGTACATCGCGCGATTCGGTCAGCAGAACTACGACATCAAACTCGGTGACTGCCTGTGGCATATCTACCGCATGATCGGCAAGCTCAGCAGCCGCGTCTACGTGCTCTCCGTGCCTGAACAGACAGCACCAGGCCTCACAGTCAGGCCCGCTGTCTCGTCGAACTGGTGAGAGGCAGCTGCGACCAAGGGAGGGTGGCACCATGACCACTCGATCCGGGCCAGGGGGCGAGAGGCCCGATCCGGCCCTGGACGCGATCATGGCCGAGCGGCGTCAGCTGATCAACCTGGCTTACCGGCTGCTGGGCTCCCTGGCTGAGGCCGAGGACGCCGTCCAGGAGACTTACGTCCGCTGGTACGCCATGTCGGCGCAGCAGCGGGACGCCGTCCTGTCGCCCGGCGCCTGGCTGACGACGGTGGCCAGCCGCATCTGCCTGGATCTGCTCGGCTCGGCCCGCGTCCGCCGCGAGCGCTACGTGGGCGAATGGATCCCCGAGCCGCTGCCCGAGCCCGCGGAGTGGATCAGCGGGCGGCTGGGCGAAGGTACCGCCGACCCGGCCGACCGGGTCACCCTCGATGAGTCGGTGAGCATGGCTTTCCTGGTCGTACTCGACTCCATGACCCCGGCCGAGCGTGTCGCGCTCATCCTGCATGATGTCTTCGGCTACCCCTTCGCCGAAGTGGCGCAGATCACCGGCCGCACCACAGCCGCATGCCGCCAGCTCGCTTCATCGGGCCGCCGTCGCATCCGCGCGTCGCAGCCGCCCGCGAGCCCCTCGGCCCGGCAAGCCGGCCTTGTCAGGGATTTCAGGAAGGCATGGGAAACCAAGGACATCAACGCCCTCATCGGACTCCTCGACCCCGGCGCCACGATGACGGCCGACGGCGGGGGCCGCGTCAACGCCGCCCTGGTCCCGATCGAAGGCGGTCAGCAGATCGCGCGCTACGTCGTCGAGATCGCCAGCCGGGCACCCGCCGGCCTGACGTTCCTCGAGCGCACGGTCAACGGCCAGCCCGGCCTGGTGGCTCAGCAAGACGGTGTCACGGTGACGGTCTTCGCCTTCGACGTTGCGGGCGACCGGATCAGGCACATCTGGGCAGTACGCAACCCCGACAAGCTCCGCCCCTGGACGGCGCGCTGACCCGCGTGTCCCCGCCACGGCCGGGCCCGGCTATTCGCCGACCGCGCCGTCAATGGCCTCGCGGATCAAGTCGGCGTGACCGTTGTGCCGGGCGTATTCCTCGATCATGTGGATGAGCACCCACCGCAGCGAGAATTCCTCGTTGGTGCTCAGGTGGCGGCCGGTGGCGTCCAGGTCGTGCTCGGCCGTGGTCGTGCGGGACGCGTCGCATTGCGCTTTCCAGGTGGCGAAGTCCCGCGCGACATCGGCGCCGCCGATTTCGTTGAAGTCGAAGTCCCGGCCGTCATCAGGCTGGCCGGCCAGGATTGGCTCATCAGGTTCACCGCCGATGACAACCTGGAACCACCAGTTCTCGACTCCGGCCATGTGCCGGACCAGGCCAAGCAGCGTGAGGTTGGATGTCGAGACGCCGTGTTCGCGCAGTTGCTCGTCGGTCAGCCCGTCGCACTTCCATCCGAGTGTCTGCCGCTGGTAATCGAGAAAGCCGGTCAGCAGGGTTCGCTCATCCGCGATCAGCGGTGGTTCGTCACGATTGAAGGTCATTCCCAGCATTATGCCCGACGTCGCGGACGAACAGGTGCCCAGCCGTCCTTTGACGGCTGGGCACCTGTCATGAATGGGCTAGGTCGCCAGCCGGACTAGGCCCGGCAAGCGTTGTTGTGGGTTGCTCCTTCGAACTCGGGGTAGCCGAGGGTGGCGAACTGGTTCTGTCCGTACTCCGCGTCCTTACCGAAGTTGGTCAGGAACGGAGCGGAACTGACGTTGCCGAACTCGAGCGCGCAGAAGCTGCCTATGTGGACGCCGCTCCAGTACGGATAGAACCCGCCCGGTCCCTGCGGGGGCACCGTGCAGCCACTCGACGTTCCTCCGGCCGCGATGGTATTGCCGAGACACGTCGACTCGCTCAGTGCGATGTCGGTCTGGAAGAAGTACTGCGAATATTGCGTACCTCCGCTTGTCGGGAACTGTTCGATGAATGTCGACGGATACTTGTTCGGGAAGATGCCTGTTGGCCATTCGGTCCAGTACGGGGTGCCGTCGAAGTCGAGGTCACCGTTCTGGAACACATTGTCCTGGCAGCCGGTCATCTGGTCCGGTGACGTGGACGTGCCAGGGCCGTCGTAGCCAGGGTGCGTGTCGCCGGCGTTGTAGCAGAGTGCCTCACCGGCTTCGGGTGTCGTGCTGTCGGGCGGACCAGCGTTCTCGTACGGCCCCGAGCACTCGTTGTAGGTGCCGCCAGTGTCGTTCGGGTCGAAGGGATTGGGGATTTCGTCGCTGAGGGAGGTGCAGGGCTCCCAGTGGCCCGTCTCGAACTCGGTGCTGATGTCGGTCGCAATAGCGCCCCACGGGTTGATGTTGCCAGGAGCGGCCGTCGAGAACTCGGGCTGGAAGTTGAACGGCGTGCCGGCGCACGTGGCCATCGAGGTGGTGTGGAAGCCGTTGGCGGCCGACGCCTGCATGAAGCCGCTCGTGTGCCGCGTGAGGTCATCGATCACGACTGTGAAGGCCCTACTGCCGCCCGGCGTTCGCGCATCGAACATGTGAATCCGGATCGTGTCGCCAGGGTTCATGAGCAGCGTGGAGTTGTTCGGGGTGCTGGTGCTCGGGTCCGCGTCTTGCGGCGAGGGCGGCCCAGTCGGCACTCCGTTTTGCTGGATGAAGGCGAAGTTGACTGGTTCCTCGCAGTCTGGATTGCAGGACGCGAAGCCCGCAGTGCACTCCAGGCTGTCGATGGTGAGGGCCGCGCACCAGTGCGTGCCGTCGCAGCTCTCGCTGTCCACGAACGGCGGGTTGCCTGGCGGGTACAGCTGCATCTCCATGAACGTAGAGCCGCCGCCGCTGGTGGCTGTCGTGCAATTCGGCCCGAAGCAGGTGGGGGCGTTCGAGTCCGAGTTGGGCGTACAGGGGGTCTGTGGGTAAGAGTTCGGGTCGCACAGAGCCATCGAGAACCATGGAGCTGGGGTTAGCTCGAACCAGTGCGACACGTCCTGCCCAGGCGTGGAGTCGCCGGGCGCCGCGGCCGGGTCGCGGCCAAGGGTCACCGTCCAGGTGACGTTGCCACCAGAGCCCGGGGCCTTGGATTGGAACGTGGCATCGGGTTCGTCGTGGCCGATGTAATGGCCGTTGTCGTAGAACCTGCCACCCCAGGTGTTGGCATTGCTGACGCCCAGGTCACCCCGGATGTCTGTGCATTCAGCGGCGCGGAGTGGCGCCTGGACCGGACTGAAGCCATTGCAGTCCAGGTCGCCCCTGGCTGCCGGGGTGTAGGACGACGCCAGCGCGCTCGTTGTCGCCGGCGCACTGACCGTCATGCCCACAGCGAAGAGTGCCGCCACGCCCAGGGCCATTCCTCCGGGCAGAAGCTGTAATTTGGAGCCGAGCAACTTTGACCGTATCCGCATCTTGCCCTCCTTTCGGACACTTCATAGTCCTGACCAGCACTGGCGCGCAAGGGCTCGGGCCATTCCGTCTCGTCAGGGTCGGATGGCAATTAATGCCGAGGTAAAGATGCTGTAATGATTGGTCAATAAAGGTGGCAGAATGGGACGTTCTACGGTACTTTCGCGCGCTCTGCCGCGCCGCTCTCGATATGAGTGGCCAGCAATTGCCCGGCGTGCTCGATGTGCTTTGTCATGGCCTGCCGCGCGGACTTGGCGGCGCCACGCTGAAATGCATTCAGCACGTCCCGGTGATCATGCACAGTGGCGGCTGGCCAGCCGTCAATAACGGAATAGAAGCGGGCCGGGACATAGCTCACCGCCATCCCGAGCAACCAGGCGATCCTTGGCGCGTTGGCCAGCAAGTTGACCGCCCGGTGAAACCGGAAATTGAGTTCCTCAAGTTCATCGAGGTCGCCGCGCTCAGCAGCCCCTTCGAGCGCAAGGTGGAGCTTTTCCAGGTTGGCGACGTCGGTGGCGTCTGAATGCTTCACTGCACGTGCTGCAAGCTCGCCGGCCAGCAACGCCTGGGCCGAGAACAGATCTCGGATATCGTCGCCGGTGAGCGGGACGACGACGAACCCGCGCCGCGGCTCGAGCCGGACAACGCCCTGGGTCCGCAGTGCCAGCAGGCCCTCGCGGACCGGGGTGGCGCTGATACCCAGTTCCTGGGCGATGGACTCCGGGCGGATGAAGTCCCCGCCGTGCAACTGGCCCGACACGATCAGGTCGCGGACGAATGACTCCACCTCGGCACCCAGCTGAGGACGATGCCGACTGTATTTCCGGGGCTCCGCGTGCATGTCAGCCTCCTGCGTGCACGGACAGGTCTGTTTCTGCGGGATGCTGCCCGGCGAAGTCCCGCGCGATGTCGATGCGCCGCATGAACGTGACATCGGGCAACTGCTGGGCGTAGTCGATGAAGCGCGCCAGGCCGTCCGAGCGAGCGGGGTTGCCGCTGATCCGCGGATGAATGCCGATCGACATCATCCGGCCGAGGTCGTCACCGTCCGCCCGCAGTCTGTCCACGGTGGCCTTGGCGGTCTGGAAAAAGTCATCAGGGTTGGCGTACCCCGTTCCCACGATGTATCTCGCATCGTTCACGACCAGGGAGTACGGGACCACCAGGTGGGAGTGTCCGCGGATCGTCGTCCAGTAGGGCAGGTCATCGTTGTAGGAGTCCGAGTCGTACTCGAATCCGCCTTCCTCGACCACAAGTTCCCTGGTGTTCGTGCTCATCTCCCGGCAGTACCAGCCCACTGGCCGTGATCCTGTGGTCTTCTCGATGGAGGAGATCGCGAGCCTGATGGCCTCCCGCTCCTGATCGCGGGTCATCTCGAAGTGATTGCTCCACCGGTAGCCGTGGCCAGCGGACTCGTCGCCGCGGCCGGCCAGCTTCGTCGCGACGGCGGGATTGCGTTCCAGTGCTACCGCCGCCGCGAAGAAGGTGACCGGGATGCCGGCGTTGTCGAAGATCCGGAACAGCCGCCAGATGCCAGCGCGGGAGCCGTACTCGTACATGGACTCGACGGCGAGGTCGCGCTGGCCCTCAAGCGCGAACGGCAGCTCGTACAAGATGTCGTTGGTGTTGTCGCCCATGGCATAAGTCTTCTCCGAGCCCTCCTCGTAGTTGACCACGAGCTGGATCGCGAC
>DATHPF010000029.1:0-12916 GCA_035484155.1 Streptosporangiaceae bacterium | reverse complement strand
TTTCGCCGTCCTGGATATCGAGTCCGGTCCGGGCGTGCCCCTGACCATGTCGCTGGTCAACGGCGTGACCGCCCTCGGCGAGACCCCGGTTGTCTACAGCCTCCACCAGGACTGGCCGACCGTCATGGGCAGCAGCACGGCCTTCAGCACACTGCCCCTGCAGGACGGCCAGGTCCCGGACTTCGCCGCCCCCTTCCCGGCCCCTTACCCGACGCGGTTCCCGGCCCTGGTGGCGATGCCTCATCCGTACGGCGGCTGGTCCGGCTTCGACGCGAAGATCCAGCAGCAGCAGTGCTGTACCGACCTTCGCGGCCCGGCGGGTACCGTCGGCGGATCGGCGGACCAGGTCGACCTGGACTCGGTGAACGCTTCATGGCTGGCACGGTTGCCGCACCACGCGTGAGAGCGGAGCCATGATTCACTGGTGGCGTGAGTGAGCTGCTGAGCTGGCTGATTACGGGATCCTCGCGGGGCTTCGGCCGGGCACTCGCCATCGCCGCCCTGGCGGCCGGAGATCAGGTGGTCGCCACGGCCCGCAATCCCGCGCAGGTGGCCGACCTGACCGGGCAGTACCCGGACCGGGCTCTGGCCGTGGCGCTGGACGTCACTGACCCGGCAGCGGTCACGTCGGCCTTTGACGCTGCTCTCGCCCGGTTCGGCCGCGTCGATGTGGTGGTCAACAACGCCGGCTACGCGAACGTCGCTCCCGTGGAGACCGGCCCGGAATCCGACTTCCGCAAGCAGTTCGACACCAACTTCTGGGGCGTCTACAACGTTTCCAGGGCGGCGCTGCCCGTGCTGCGCAGCCAGGGCGGCGGCACGATCGTGCAGTTCTCCTCGATTGGCGGGCGAGTCGGCGGGTCCGCCGGCATCGGCTCGTACCAGGCCGCCAAGTTCGCCGTTGACGGGCTCACCAGGGTCATGGCGGCCGAGACCGCGCCGCTCGGCATCAGGTACCTGGTCGTCGAGCCGGGCGGGTTCGCGACCGACTGGGCGGGCTCGTCCATGCAGGTACTGGACATCCCGGCCGAATATGAGCAGACGGTCGGCACGATGGTGCGCTACCGCAGCGGCGCGACGGCCGCAGGCGACCCCGAGCGCGCGGGCGACATCCTGGTGCGCATGGTCAGGCGGCGCGACCTGCCGCTGCACCTCATCCTCGGGGCCGGAGCGGTCCAGATGGCGCAGAACTACTCCCGGAGCCAGCTGGCGGAGGCCGAAGCCTGGGCTCAGGTCAGCCAGTCGGCTGACTTCGACCAGGAGTACCCGGCTGTCTTCCCGCCCGATCCGCACGCTTCGTGACGGAACGACGCTGCCGCGAGGCCGGTCAGGCGGCGCCCGATATTGCGTCGATCTCGCCCTGACTCAGCTCGATTGAAGCGGCCGCGACGTTCTCCTCGGCATGCTCGGGCGATCCCGTCCCGGGTATCGGCAGCATCGCGGGCGACCTTGCCAGGAGCCAGGCGAGCAGGATCTGACGCGCTGTCGCCCCGTGCCGGCCGGCGGCCTCGGTGACCGCGGGGCTGTCTTCAGCCTGGATCGGCGCCCAGGGGATGAACGTGATCATCTCCTGTTCACAGAGATCGACCATCGAGTCCGAGGACCGGTCGGCGGCGTTGTAACGGTTCTGCACGGACACGATCGCGGTCAGCCGCTGGGCCTCCCGTAGCTGATGCTCGCTGACATTCGAGACCCCGATGTGACGGATCTTTCCCTCGTCCTTCAGCTCGACCAGGGCGCCGATGGATTCCTCGATCGGGACCTTCGGGTCCGGCCGGTGGAACTGGTACAGCGGGATCTGCTCCAGGCGCAGGCGCCGGAGGCTGCTCTCGCACTCGGCGCGCAGCTTCTCCGGCCGGCCGTCCGGCTCCCACCTGCCAGGGCCGGGACGCTCAAGCCCGCCCTTGGTGGCGATAACCAGATTGTCAGGATATGGATAGAGCGCCTGCGCGATGAGGCTCTCGCTGACCTCGGGCCCGTACGCGTGCGCCGTGTCGATGAACGTGACGCCCAGCTCGACGACCCGCCTCAGCGTCGCCAGGGCCTGCGCCTGATCCGGCGGATCGCCCCAGATGCCGCGGCCGGTGATGCGCATGGCGCCGAAACCGAGCCGGGCCACCGTCAGGTCCCCGCCGACGTCGATCGTGCCCGCATTCGCCGCGCTGAGTTCGCTGCGCATCTGGCCTCATCCCTTCGGCTCTGCTCCCACCGAAACGCTAGCCCACCCCTTCCTGGGGCCGGGACTCCAGCCTCTCCTTGAGCCGCCGCATGTTCCCCGGCATCTCGCTGGCGGCCTGCCGGCGAACGACCAGCGGCACCAGCAGCCTCCCGATGCCGTGGCCGGCGAAGTCGACGTCGATCGTGACCCGCGAGTGCGACGCGTCATCGAGCGGCTCGACGGCGACCTTGATGATGGCCCTGATCGGACCGTCGATGCCGCGGTCGGCCCACCGGCGCGGCGGATCGCACTCGGTGATCTGGGTGGTCACCGCGCGCTCACGCCCGCCGATCTTGCGGACGGTCGTGCACTTCGACCCGACCTGGGTCGTGGGCGTGTCGAGGCGGCCGCGCACGACGCCCTGCTGCCACTGCGGGAACGTGCTCGGATCGGTGACGTAGGCGAACACGTCCGCTGGCGGCCGGGCGACTTCGGAGCTGTAGGTGAGGCCCATGGTGGCCAGTTTGCCAGCGTCCTCGCTAGTCCGCGGGCCGGCGAGCCTCGCGGGCCAGCGCCCAGGCGTCCGCCACCGGACCAACATGCCCGAGCTTGTCGGGGTTCATGACCGCGCGGATGATCTGGATCTGCCCGTGCAGAATGTCGAGGACGAACGTGTTGAGCACCCTGCCGTCCCGGTCGCGGAAGATCGCTCCGGGCTGGCCGTTCACCTCGTGCGGCTCGACTACGACCCCGACGCGGATGAACTGGGGAATGGCCGCCGCGAGCACCCGCGCGACGTTCGCAGGACCGATGATCGGGCGGGCGAACTGCGGAACCTTGCCGCCGCCGTCCCCGACCATCTGAACGTCGGCGGCCAGCAGTTCCTGCAGCCCATCGACGTCGCCCTCCCGGAAAGCCCCGAAGAACCGGTCGGCGAGCTCGTCCCGCTCCCGCCGGTCGGCCTCGAACCGAGGCCGGCCGGCATCCATGTGCCGCCGCGCCCGCACCGCAAGCTGGCGGCACGCCGCCTCGGAGCGCCCGACCGTCGCGGCGATCTCTCCGAAGCCGAAGCCGAACACTTCCCGCAGCACGAAGATCGCGCGCTCGAGCGGGGTCAGCCGCTCCAGAAGCAGCAGGGCGGCCATCGAGACGGAGTCGGCCAGCTCCGCCGAGCGCTCGGGATCCTGGTACGGATCGGCGAGCAGCGGCTCGGGAAACCACGGCCCGACGTACTGCTCGCGCCGGACGCGGGCCGAGCGCAGTACGTCGATCGAAACCCTGGTCACGACCGCCGAGAGAAATGCCTTGGCCGAGGCCACGGGCACCGACGAGGCCGCATAGCGCAGCCAGGACTCCTGGACCGCGTCCTCGGCCTCGCTCACGCTGCCGAGGATCCGGTAGGCGATCGAGAACAGCAGCGGCCGGAGCTCCTCGAACTCCTCGTCCCTGCTCACGCAAGTTCTTCCTTGAAACCCTGTCGCCATGACGGGTAGCGCAGCTCCCAGCCGAGCTCGCGCTTGGCCTTGGCGTTGGAGAAGCCGCGGCCTTCGGTCATCATGCCCACCACCATCTCGCCGGCCACGAGCCGGGCCAGCCACCGGGGGAGCCGCAGCGGCCGCTTCGCCCCCGCGCACTGCGCCAGATAGGGCAGCCACTCGCTGACCGGGGCGGGTTCGTCATCGACGATGTTGAACACGCCCGTTGCCTCCTGCTCGACGGCCAGCACGGTAGCGCTCGCCGCGTCGTCGAGATGCACCCAGGAGAAGTAGCCGGTGCCGCCGCCGACCAGCGGGAACATTCGCTTGCGGACCAGTCCGACCTGATCGTCGGTGGCGCCCGGCCCGTACAGCGAGCCGTAGCGCACGACCGCGCCGCCCGCCAGGGCGACGGCGTCCTCGAGATGCGTTACCGCCTGCGTCCCCTCGATGGTTAGCAACGGGTCGTCCTCGGTCTTGACCCATCCGCCCTCCCGGATGCCATTGAAGATGGCGACCCCCTGAACGACGAAATTGGTCACGCCGGTCGCCTGGGCAGCGGCGAGCAGGTGGTCGTTCCCCTCGCTGCGCAGCCGGTTGGTGGCGGCGAAGAAGCGATCGGGCCGCCTCAGGTTGGGCTTGCCGGCGTGCGGCTCGGACAGGCCGGTCATCTCGTTCACGATGGCGTCCGGCCGGGCCGCGGCAACCGCCTCTCCAACCGCGGCGGCATCGAGCCCGTCCATCACGACACCGTCAGCGCCAAGCTGTGCCAGCAAGCCCAGCTTGGCGGTACTCGTCGTTGTCGCCGTTACCTGGTGGCCACGCGCCACGAGCTGGGGAACCAGCCGCCGCCCGACCACACCGGTACCCCCGGCCACGAACACTCGCACAACGATCACCCTCTTGATCTTCGGCAGTTGGCCTTCCTCCCCGAGACGAGACAGCCCCGGCGGTCTGTGACATCGGGCCGGGCCGGGCCGGGTAGGAGGAAGGCCTGCCGAAGCCGCTGAAGGGCACAGAGCCCGGCAGAGTGGACACGGAGCTGGCCACCCATCTTCGGGACGAGATCCGGCAGGCCGCGCAGCGCCAGGCCGGCGCGATCCAGCCGCTGCGAGCCGAGGACATCGCCGACGCCGTCGCGTACACATGGTCACCAGGGACCGCCGGATTGCCGTCAACGAGATGCTGATCCGGGCCAGCGAGCAGACCTGGTAGGTGCCGGTCTGGCAGGTAATACCCTCGGAGCATGACGATGGCTAGCGATCAGTACCAGCCGGTCGCCGTATCCCGGCGAGTCTGCGCGCCGGCGGAGGAGATCTTCCGGGTCCTTGCTGATCCGGTGCGGCATCCAGAGTTCGATGGCTCGCAGATGCTCAGGGGAGCGGTCTCCACCGACGTGATCTCAGGTCTAGGAGGCGTCTTCGTGATGAAGATGTACTTCTCCGAGATCGGCGACTACGAGATGAACAACCACGTGGTCGAGTACGAGCCGAATAGGCGGATCGGCTGGGAGCCTGAGGCCGGGCGCGGACATCCGAACACGGCTCCGGGCAGCCCGGAGTCGGCGCGCTGGGGGCAAAGGTGGACCTTTGAGCTCACCCCAGATGGCCCAGACGCGACCGTCGTGACGGAGATCTACGACTGCTCACGAGCGCCGGCGGAGGAGCGCGTCGGGATGGAGGACGGCAAGATCTGGATCGAGGCGATGACCGCCACGCTGGAGCGGCTTGACGCGCTGTGCGCTCGCGAGTCAGAAGGCTAGCTCCGGGGCGCTACGTCATGGCGGCATGGGATTCCGGACGCAGGCCGTCCGCAATCAGGCCTAGCGTGCGACCATGACCGAGTACACGATCAGGCCGCTGGGTCCCGAGACCTGGGATGACTTCGCCGGGCTCGCCGAGCGGCACAACGGCTGCTGGAACGCCGTGCACGGATCCTGCTGGGCCCATGGCGGCGGCTGCTGGTGCATGCGGTTCCAGCTTGGGTCCACCGAAAGACGGCCGGGCGAGGACAACCGCGCCCGCAAGGAGCGGCTCGTGCACGAGGGCCGCGCCCACGCCGCGCTGGTTTTCGATGGCGACCTCGCGGTGGGCTGGTGCGAGTACGGCAGCCCAGCGGAACTGCCGAACATCTACCACCGCCGGGAGTACGAGGCGAGCACCGAGCAGCTGCCCGACTACCGGCTCACCTGCCTCTTCGTCGACAGGGACCACCGGGGCAAGGGCATTGCCGCGGTCGCGCTGCAGGGTGCGGTTTGCCTGATCGGGCGGGCAGGCGGGGGAGTCGCCGAGGCCTACCCGCAGGACACCGCCGGCCAGAAGATCCCGCCATCGTCGCTGTACGGCGGCACACGAGTGCTCTTCGAGCAGGCCGGGTTCACGTACGACCGGCCCAAGGGCAAGTACCACTGCGTGATGAGCATGACGGTCCCGCCGGCCCACCGGACAGAGCGCGCCTGATGACGCGATGAGTCAGGCCGCCGGCTCGTCGGCGAGGTAAGGCGGCGCCGGCTCGTACTGCATGGCGCGGCGCACTGCGCGCGAGTGCTCCCGCCCGTGCAGGCGTCCCACCAGCCACAGGGCCATGTCGATCCCGGCCGAAACGCCCTGGCTCGTGACCAGGTTGCCATCGACGACGTAGCGGGCGTCGCGGACCACGGTGATGTCGCCGCGCTCGGCGAGAGCGTCCTCGAAGCCGTGATGGGTCGCGACCCGCCGGCCGCGCGCGGGACCGGCCTCGTGCAGGAGAAGCGCGCCGGTGCACACGCTCGTGGTCCACGCTACGGCCGGTGCCGTCGCGGCGATCCAGTCGATCAGCACCGGGTTGGCCACCTCCCGCCTGGTGCCCATGCCGCCCGGCACCAGGAGCACGTCCAGCGGCGGGTGGTCGTCGAAAGCGTGGTCCGCCAGCACGCGCATGCCCTTGCTGCCGCGGATCTCTCCGGGCTTTTCGGCGATGAGGAGGACGCGGTCGCCCTGGTCGCGCAGCTGGGCCGACATCCCGAACACCTCGAAGGGCCCGGCGAAGTCCAGCTCCTCGGCACCGTCGAAGATCAGCAGTCCGTAGGTTGTCACGAGAGCTCCCCTGCAGTGCGGAATCGGTTTCGGTAATCGGACGGGGCGACACGGGTGGTGCGGTGGAAAGCCCGCCGCAGCGTCTCCGCCGTGCCGAACCCGCAGCGCCGCGCGATCACATCGACGGGATCGTCGCTTTCGGCCAGGGCGCGGCGCGCGGCTTCGATACGGACCCGCTCGACGTAAGCGGAGGGCGGCGTCCCGGTCTCGGCGGTGAACCGGCGCTGAAGGTGGCGCGGGCTGAGGCCGGCGTGGATGGCCAGGTCGGCGACGCCGTGCCGGGCGCCTGGATCGGCGTGGATCGCGGCCAGCGCCGCGCGGATCGGGTCCGAACGCGGCTGAGCCGACCAGAGCGGCACACTGAACTGCGACTGGCTGCCGGGGCGGCGGAGGAACAGCACCAGCTCCTGAGCGACCGAGTGCGCGACCTCGCGCCCGAGATCGTCCTCGACCAGGGCCAGGGCCAGGTCCATGCCGGCGGTCACGCCGGCCGAGGTCCAGATCCGGCCATCCCTGATGAAGATCGGGTCGCAGTCGACAGTCAGTTCCGGGTGCTCCCGGGTGAGCTGGCGCTCGCGCGCCCAGTGCGTGGTGACCCGCCGCCGGCCCAGGACTCCCGCGGCGGCAAGCAGGAACACCCCGCTGCACACCGACGCCACCCGCCTCGCCCCGCCGGCGGCCAGGGCTATCCAGCCGGTGAGCGCGGCGTCCAGCCGGGCCTGGTCGACGCCGCTGCCGCCCGCCACGACCAGGGTGTCGATCCCGGCCGGGTCGGCCTCGGCGACGCTGCTGCCGGCCAGGACCGGCAGGCCGCTGCGCGAGCGGACCAGGCCGGCGCGGGGTGCGACCACCTCGCAGGTGTAGTGGCCGGTCAGCGCCGAGGCGTTCTGGAACACCTCATGCGGCCCGACGAGGTCCAGCGGCTGGAACCCCTCGAAGATCACGAATGCGATGCGGCGCCTGTCCACGCACCCAACCCTGAGGCCAGTGAGGTTGTGGCGTCAACGACACGTATCCCACGATTCGCGCCATCGCATTGCCGCTGCCAGCCCGTGTTCCTTCCGCTCGTGATCCGGCGCTGGCACAATGTGCGGCGCCGCTAGCAAATGGGGGGATATTTGATCATGAAGGTATGGCGGGCCGTGATCGCCGCCTCGGTCGTCGCGGTGTCGGTCATGGCCGGGGGTGCTGGTGCCGGCGGAGCGGCCGCGGCAGCGACCGCGCCCGCCCCGACGACCCCCTGCCCGCCGGTCGCCGGCCAGCCCACAGGCGGCTCGCCGGCCGTCATGGTGGTCGGAGATTCCGATTCGCAGGGGAGCACGGGGGATTACACCTGGCGGTACTGGCTGTACGAGCACCTCGTCGCGGACGGGGTCCGGCCGCATATGGTCGGGCCGTATAACTGGCTCTACGACAACGTCGCCGGCCGGCAGGGATCGTGTGCGTACGCGAACCCGCTGTTCGAGGAGGCCGCCGACGCCCTCTGGGGCCGGGCGATGGCGGATGAGGTGAGCACGATCCGAGCCGAGGTGAGCAGGTACCGGCCGCAGTACCTCCTGGTCCTGCTGGGCGTGGACGATCTTGCCTTTGGCCGGACGGGTGTCGCGGGGCTGGAGAAGCATCTTCGGACGTTCGTCGCGAACGCACGGGCCGGCAGCCCGGGCGTCCGGATCGTGCTCGGCACGCTGCTGCCGAGAAATAACCCGCATTCGGTGCTCCAGGCCCGCATCACGCAATACAACACTGACCTGCCGGCGCTGGCCGCGAGGATGTCGACGGCGCGGTCGCGCGTGGTGGTAGCCGACGATTCATCGGCCATCGTTCCCGCGGCCGACTACTGGGATGGATCGCACCCGGACACCGACGGGCAGATCAAGATCGCGGCTGGCTTTGCCGATGCGCTCGCAGCTAAGTTCGGGCTCGGATCCGCGTATCCGGAGCCGCTGCCCAAGGTTCCGCCAGGCCCCGGCATCTCGCCCATCCTGAGACTCACGCCGGGCAACGGGACTATCAGCCTGGCCTGGACCAGCTCGCCGGGAGCGACCGGCTACATCGTGTTCGTCGACAACGTGACCAGCGGCCGCGGCTGGTACAGGCTGCCGTACCCGCTGAAGCTCTCCCAGTCCCCGTGGACGGGCGCGTTTCAGAAGGGCTCAACCTTCGAGATCAGGCTGCAGGCGGATAAGGGCACAGCCGCGGGAGCGTTCTCGAACGTGGTCACCGCGACCCTCGGCCCGAGCCAGCAGGCCGACAGCAATCCCGATGCCCTCGCCATCGCGGCGGCGGCACTCGTCCTGTTCCTGATCGGCTGGGCGGTCTACGCCCAGAAGGGCGCGGCCAGAGCCCGCGCCTGAGGCGCGCCAGCCGCCTAGAAGCTCACCTGCTCGGTCTGCGGGGCAGCCTCTAGTTCCTTGTTGATGGTCTTGCCGACGCTCACCGGCATGCCGAACGAGCCGGGAGTGATGAAGTCGGTCGATCCGATCTCCTGCCAGCCGGTCGCCGTGGCCTTGAAGGCCAGCGTCGCGGTGTAGCCAGGCGGGGCGCTCTGCGTGAAGATGGCTTCCGCGTACCCGGCATCGCAGGCCTGAGCGTTGATCTCGGGCAGGGCGCCGTTCGGGTTGTCGTGGGCCGCCTCGTAGGCCTGCGCGGCATAGGCCAGCGCGGTGGCGGTGCAGTCGTCGTGCTGAGCATCGACCGCAGCGCCGTTGTCGGGGTTGGCGTACCAGGCGATGGCGACGTGCTCGGTCGGGCCGGCGGTATAGCTCGTGCCGTTGAAGTAGGCGCTCTGATAGGTCCACGACGGCAACGTCCGGTTCAGCCCGCGCAGCAGGACATGGTCGTACCTGGTACCGCAGTAGTAGTCGACGACCCGGCCGTCAAAGGTGTCGTGTGTTCCCTGTACGGCGATACATCGTTCGCCGTCAGACAACTGGACGCCCCAGGGGTAGCTCAGGTCGATCGGCTCATAAGGACCGAAGAACGACTCCAGGCCGCCGCTCGACATCGTCAGCCGGATGATCCGGGTGCTCCAGGGCTCCTCCTGGCACAGGACGCTCGCTTGCGCGGGGTCCGCGTTGTCGAGCCAGCACGGGTCGTAGATGCCATTCCCTGCGGTTCCGAAGCAGCGGTAGGCCTGCCCGACCGAGTCCGAGCCCGCCTCGCACTGCCCGGTGCCCCCGTCAGCGATCGTCTCTCCGGACGTGGGCAGCCCGCCGGAGCTGACCGGGGCGAGGTCGATGACGGCCGTGGGCTCGGCGAGCGCGCGGATGTCGGCCACGACGGCGGCCTCGACGGCCGGGTTGTGCGGCAGCGAGGTGTGGAAGCACAGGTCGGCATCGATGCTGAGCAAATGCGTGACGGGTTTGTCGCAGTGCACGACCAGCGGGCTCGCGCCGGCCGAGTGAGCCGTCGCCGAGGGCAGAGTTACCGCGCCGTCGCCGAAATCGAGCGTCACGCCGTGTCCGGCGATGCCGATGGAGAGCTTCATGTCCCCGGCGATGTCGAGGACCGGGAACCCGGCGGGCCATGCTGGCAGCTGCGTGATGGCGCTCGAGTGCGCCTCCAGCGCGGTGCCGACCGGCGAGCGCAGGACCGAGGCGAGCCAGCAGGCGTTGACGTGCGTGTGATCCGCGACTCCGGCGCAGGCCGACAGCTGCGCCTCGATTGCCACCGCCAGCGGACCGAACAGCACGGCCGCCGCCCCGTTGTTGATCACGTCCTCGCCGACGCTCAGGATCTGTGACCCCTGGAACGGCGTGCCGATGGTGATCAGCTCGGCCGAGTCGGCCGCCACCTGCCCGCGGTCCTGGCCGAGGGCGAACTGGGCCGCGAGCCCGCCCATGGAGTGCCCGATGATGACGACCTTGTGCCTGGACACGGTCGCCAGGCACGTGATGGCGCGGGCGAGGCTCGGCCCGATCGCCGGATTGGTCACCCAGAGCAGCGACTGGTGGGCATAGCCGAACGTCCAGGCGGTGACGCCCTTGATGGCCGCCGCCTGGCCGGAGATCGACGTCGGGGAGCCGGGACCCCAGACACCCGGACTGGAGATCATGCCGTGCACGAATAGCACGGGCGTGCTGCCGGCCAGCTGCGTACGACCGTGGGTAGTGACCTGCTGCACCTGCGGAAGCGCGGACAGGCAGGACGACGCCGACGCGACCGGCGGAGCCAGTGCCGGCAGTGCCGCCGTGCAGATCACGAGGCAGCCGCCCGCGAGCGCCGCTCGCCGTCTCACTGCGGCGCGCCTTCGAACGTCACCAGCCAGCGGCTCCCGCGGCGGACCAGCCCGACCTCGGCCAGGTCCGGCGCCCGTCCCGGCACCCGGACCGTTCCGGTGAGGTTGGCGTACGCGCCGGTCTGCTGCCAGCTTCCCGGCTGCACGGTGAAGGTGGTGCCTGCAGGGAAGAGACGGCCCCGGCCCACGCTCGCGCCGAGCCCGGGCGTCAGCGCTGTATGTCCCGTGGCCGACACGAGCAGCTGCACCGCCGCCGCGGCCGCCGGCGGGACCGGATGCCGCGCGGCGGCACTTGTGGTGCTGGCCCCGGCGGGCGAGGCCGGACCGCGCAGGGCGTGCCACAGGAGCACACCCGCCAGCGCCAGCACCACGACAGCACCGATCCCGAACGCGGCCCCCCGGCGCATAAGCCCAGCCCCACCCTCAGATGTCACGCGACATGGTCGCAAGCTCCCATAACGCCGACACTGAGACGCCCACTTACCGCATTCGGATTACCTCATCTCAGGCGGGGATCCACGGCCCGGCCTCGTGCGCACGCCAGTGCAGTATCTGGCTCCGGCTGACCGGTCCGCGTGGCACCCATGGGATGGGCAGCTCACCGGCGGCTACCAGGTCACGCTGCACGGGCCTGTTTTCGCCGAGCATGTCCGCGGCCAGCTCGCACCGGGTGGCGTCCGGGTCGAGCCCGAAAAGTTCGGCCGCGTTCAGGCCGAGCACCTGCGTCTTCACTGCGTCGGTCAGCTCGGGGTAGCCGTAGCGGTCCTGGTACTCGGCCGAGATACTGAACGCGCGGAATGCCATGATCTGGGTCTGCGGCGGGCCGAACCAGACGCTGTCGGTCCCCCACAGCAGCCGGCCCGTGCCCAGCCGCTTGAGCAGCTTGCCGATGGCATGCGCGGCCTGATCGGGCTTGGCCAGCAGGTCCCGCCACAGCGCCGCGACGTCGGCCCAGACGTTGCTGCCAGGCGGCACCTGGTAGTCATCGAGGGCTTTGATCAGCGAGTCCACGCCGACGGAATCGAGCGGATTGTAGGGTCCCTCGACGTGGTTGGGGGTGAAGCCCGCGTGGTACACGACGAACTGCATGTCCGGGAACTGACGGGAGACGGCCACCATGTCGCGCGGCTGGTTCCAGCGGTCATCGGCGAAGAAATAGGGCAGCGGTAGTCCCTTGTGCCCGCAGAGGATCTTGATGCCCAGATCGTTCGCGTGCTGCACGATGGGCAGGCCGATGGCAGGGTCGTCCAGGTCAAAGCCGCGGCCGCCCGGCCCCCAGGCCGTATACACCTTGAAGGTGGAGACCCTGCCGGTCTCGGCGTTGCGCGTCATCTCCTCCAGCGAGGCGCCCAGCGGGCCGAAGTTAGGCGCCAGCACGTTCTGCAGCAGCAGCCGGGACGACCCGCCCCGAGTCAGCGCGTCCGCCATCTGCAGGGTGCCCTCAGCGTCGGAGAACGGGATCACGTCGGTGGACGCGCCGGTGGCGGGCAGGTCTGACAGCAAGGCCATCGTCGTGTCGCTGGCCAGGAACATGTCGTGCAGGTAGGCGCTGCGGTCCAGGCAGGTCAGCCGGTTCGAGGCGGTGCAATCCGCCGGCACCAGCGACATGACCAGCTTGAGGGTCTCTGGCGCGGTACGCCGCCACGGCAGGCTCGGCATGATGTGATGGGTGTGCACATCGAAGATGAACTCGCCGCGGCTGCCGAGCGCATGCTCGCAGCCCTGCAGATCCTCCGGCGGCGGCGTACTGTAACTGCCGCCGGAGCGCCTGCCCTGCCCAGAGCAGGCAGCCAGGTTCAGCGTCCCGAGAAGCGCGGCCATGCCGCCGGCCGTCTGCAGGAATCGCCTGCGGTCGATGCCTAACCTGTCGGCTGCCGCCGCAGCCCGCTGCAGCACCGCCTCGGCCAGCCGAACGTCACTACGACTGGCTGCTGCGGGCAGGAACTCTCCGTTCGAGACTGGCCCGAGGACT
>DATHPF010000028.1:0-38865 GCA_035484155.1 Streptosporangiaceae bacterium | reverse complement strand
GCCAGGATCGTGGGCGCCGCCATGCCAAGCCCGATGCCGTTGCGCTCCGGGTGGTTAGTGGGCGCGCCGACCGCCTCGAACTCGCGATCAACAACAGATTGCAGGGAACGGGGTAGTCCCTGTCCGCCAAGTCCGGCCGGGTAATGCACCCATGCGAGCCCCGCGTCGAATCTGGCCCGTAGGAACTCCAGCGGCTCGCTGCCCTTGGGGTCGTGCGTCGCGAGGAACTCGGCCACCTGAGCTTTGAGGTCGGCGGCGTCGATGACGGCCCCGTTCCCGTTACTCCCTAGCACAGGGGCCCACCCGCCACGTAGATGACCTGCCCCGACACGAATCCTGCGCCCTCGCTGACCAGGAACGAGATCACGTGCGCGACGTCGTCGGGCGTGCCGACACGGCGCACCGGGATGCCGGCGGCCGCGGCCTTCTGGAAGTCCTCGAAGCCGATCCCGATCCTGGCCGCGGTGGCCGCGGTCATGTCGGTCGCGATGAAGCCGGGCGCGACCGCGTTGGCCGTGATGCCGAACTGGCCGAGCTCGATGGCGAGGGTCTTGGTGAAGCCCTGGAGGCCTGCCTTGGCCGCGGAGTAGTTTGCCTGGCCGCGGTTGCCGAGCGCCGAGCTGGACGACAGGTTGACGATGCGGCCGAACCGCTGGTCCACCATGTGCTTCTGGCAGGCCTTGCTCATCAGGAACGAGCCCCGCAGGTGGATGCCGAGCACCGTGTCCCAGTCGTCGACGGTCATCTTGTAGAGCATGTTGTCGCGGATGACGCCGGCGTTGTTGATCAGCACGGCGGGCGGGCCGAGCTCGGTGGCCACCTTGTCGACCGCGGCCTGCACCTGCTCCGCGTCGCTCACGTCGGCACCGACGGCGAGGGCCGTGCCGCCGGCCTGGGAGATCGCGTCGACGGTCGTCCCGCAGTCGCCTTCCTTGAGGTCGAGCACGCCGACGGCCAGGCCGTCCGCGGCCAGGCGCCTGGCTGTGCCCGCGCCGATGCCGCGTGCGCCGCCGGTGACGATGGCGACTCGCTGGGACGCCTCTGACATGTAGTCCTCCTGTTGTGCTGGTTGATCTGGTGCCTTAGTGGTCTAGCGGTACTTCTTGAGTTCGCGGTAGGCGAGCGAGCGCTTGTGCACCTCGTCCGGCCCGTCGGCCAGCCGCAGCGTCCGGGCGTGAGCCCACAGCGCGGCGAGCGGGAAGTCCTGGCTCACTCCCCCGGCACCGTGCGCCTGGATCGCCTTGTCCATGATCCACTCGGTCATCTGCGGCACCAGGATCTTGATCGACTGGATCTCGGTGTGCGCGCCCTTGTTGCCGACCGTATCCATCAGCCACGCGGTCTTGAGCACGAGCAGCCTGGCCGCCTCGATCTGCACCCTGGCGTCGGCGATCCAGTCCTGGATGACGCCCTGATCCGCCAGCGGCTTGCCCCAGGCAACCCGGTGGGTGACCCGGCGGCACATCAGCTCCAGGGCCCGCTCAGCTGCGCCGATCTGCCGCATGCAGTGGTGGATCCGGCCCGGCCCGAGCCTGGCCTGGGCGATCGCGAAACCCTCGCCCTCGCCCGAGATGACGTTCTCGACCGGCACCCGGACGTCGGAGAACACCACCTCGGCGTGTCCCCCGTGGGTGCCGTCGGTGTAGCCGAAGACGTGCATGCCGCGCTTGATGTCGACGCCCGGCGTATCTCTCGGGACCAGGATCTGCGATTGCTGCCGGTGCCGGTCCGCGTCCGGGTTGCTCTTACCCATCACGATCAGGATCTGGCAGCGGGGATCCATCGCGCCCGATGACCACCACTTCCGGCCGTTGATCACGTAGACGTCGCCGTCGCGCACGATGCTGGTCGAGATGTTCGTCGCATCCGAGGACGCAACGTCCGGCTCGGTCATGCAGAACGCCGACCGGATCTCGCCATCCAGCAGGGGCCGGAGCCACCGATCCTGCTGCGCCTTGGTACCGAACTCCGCCAGCACCTCCATGTTGCCCGTATCCGGGGCCGCGCAGTTCAGCGCCTCAGGCGTGAGGAACGAGCGGCCGCTCAGCTCGGCCAGCGGGGCGTACTGGAGGTTGGTCAGGCCGGCGCCTTCGGGATGGTGGGCCAGGAACAGGTTCCACAGCCCGCGCTTGCGAGCCTCAACCTTCAGCTCGTCCATCACCGGCGGGCGCTCCCAGCCCCGGCCCTCGCTGGCCATCGTGGCCGCCTGCTCCTCGAAGACCTTCTCGGCGGGCAGGATGTGCTCGTCGATAAAGGCCTGGAGCTGACCGCGGAGCTCTTCGGTGCGCGCGTCGTATGCGAATTCCATCTGCTGCCTCCTGCGGCCCTGACGAGTCCGGACAATGCTACCTACCGGTCGGTACGCGAACCACGCTACGGTGCTTCGATGGCACAGGTCGAGACTGTTCGGGGTCCTGTCGATGTCGATTCGCTCGGGCGGACGCTCATGCACGAGCATGTCTTCGTCCTGAACGAAGAGATCCGGCAGAACTACCCTGGTGACTGGAACGAGGATGACCGCGTCGACGACGCGATCGCCAAGCTCAACGCGCTGGCGGTGCGTGACTGCCAGACGATCGTGGATCCGACAGTGCTCGGGCTGGGGCGGGATATCCAGCGAATCCGGCGAGTCGCGGACGGCACTGAGCTGAACATCATCGTCGCGACCGGCCTGTACACCTACGACAAACTGCCGGCGTACTTCGAGTACCGGGTTGCGCGCCACGGCGGCCTCGATCCCATGGCGCAGCTGTTCATTGGCGACATCACTGACGGGATCGCCGAGACTGGCGTCAAGGCGGCGTTCCTGAAGTGCGCGATCGATGACCAGGGCCTGACGCCAGGCGTGGAGCGGGTCATGCGGGCCGTCGGCCGGGCCCACGCCGAGACCGGCGCGCCGGTGACGGTGCACACGCATCCGCACTCGGGCACGGGCCGCGACGCCGTGCGCGTGCTCCGGGAAGAGGGCGCTGACCTGACCAAGGTGGTGCTTGGCCACAGCGGCGATAGCACCGATCTGGACTACCTGACCGAGCTCGCCGACGCGGGCTGCCTGCTGGGCATGGACCGATTCGGGCTGGACGTCATCACGCCGTTCGAGGACAGAGTCAATACCGTGGCCGCGATGTGCTCGCGCGGGTACGCCAGCAGCATGGTGCTGTCGCACGACGCGTCCTGTTACATCGACTGGTTCCCGCCAGAGGTGATCCCGCTGTTCGCCCCGGCCTGGCACTTCGAGCACTTGTTTGATGACGTTCTGCCGGCGCTTGCGTCGCGCGGCGTCACCGAGGCGCAGATCGAGACGATGCTGGTGGAGAATCCGCGGCGGTATTTCGGCGGCTAGGGTCTGGGGCCGACGCGGCGAACGTCATGGCTGCCTCCTTACTGCTGCTGTATCAGCAGCAGGGTTCCAGCCACGTCGTTCGACCGTTCCTGGCTGGGGGCAGCGAGTTCGTTTCCCCGTCAGCCGCGGGTTAGCTCCAGGGCCGCGGCGGCCTGCGTGAGCGCGGCCAGGTGGCCGTCGACGCTGCCGAGTCCCGCACCCATGGTGTTGACGCCCAGGTGGGAGGCACCGGCGGCGCGCCAGCGCCCGACATGATCGACCAGCTTGCCCGCGCCGTCGGTGGTCCAGCTAACCCGGCCTTCCATGCCGATCGTGGCCGGATCGCGGCCAGCGTCCATGGCTGCCTGGTCAACGATCGCCTTAGCCTCGTCAAGCCGGGCGCCCGGCGGTACCTGCGGGAACCAGCCGTCGGCGAGCCGCCCGATGCGCGCGTAGGCGGGCGGCGACTGCCCGCCGAACCACACCGGGATCGGCCGCTGGACCGGCAGCGGCGCGAGGCCGATGCCGGTCACCGTCTCGTACTCGCCCGCGACGGTGACGGACCGCTCGGTCCACAGCCGACGCATCAGCGTGACCTGCTCGGTCAGGCGCCGGCCACGGTCGGCGAAATTCTTGCCGAGCGCGTCGTACTCGACCGCGTTCCAGCCGAGGCCGACCCCGAGCCGGAAGTTCCCGTTCGTCAGCAGGTCCACCTCGGCGGCCTGCTTCGCGACCAGCGCGGTCTGTCGCTGCGGCAAGATGATGATGCCAGTGACCAGCTCCAGCGAGACCACGGCGGCCAGGTAACCGAACATCACCAGCGGCTCGTGGAACGTGGTGTCGACGTCATAAGGTCCGGTCCACGGCTGGTGCACGACGGGGTCGGCGCCGACCACGTGGTCGTAGGCCAGGATGTGCGTGAAGCCAAGCTCCTCGACCCGCTCGGCGTAGGCGCGGACGGCACCGCGATCGGGGCCGATCTCGGTCTGCGGGAACACGACGCCGATATTCACGATTGCTTGTCTACCATGGCCGCTGCGACACCACTGAACCTGTCCCCCAGAGGGCAGTTGGGACCGCTGACATATGGATCTTGAGCACTGGCTCAGCCGAGCCGCCGACGCCGTCGCCGACTGGCAGCAGACGTTCGGCGCCTACGCGGCCCATCCGTCTGTCCAGATCAGCGACGAGCAGTTCAGCGCGGCTTTCGGCGAGTTCGCCGCCAGGCTGACCGACAACTATCCCTTCTTTCACCCCGCCTACGCCGGTCAGATGATGAAGCCGCCGCACCCAGCCGCGGTCGTCGGCTACCTCGCGGCCATGCTCATCAACCCGAACAACCACGCGCTCGACGGCGGGCCGGCGACAGCGGCGATGGAGAAGGAAGTCGTCAGCCAGCTCGCGGCAATGTTCGGGTTCGGTTCGCATCTCGGGCACCTCACGACGAGCGGCACGGTCGCGAATCTCGAGGCCCTGTTCGTCGCGAGAGAGCTGCACCCTGGCCGCGGCGTCGCCTACAGCGCCGACGCTCACTACACCCACGCCCGGATGTGCGGCGTGCTCGGCATGGCCGGGACGGCGGTCGGCGTCGACGCGGCCGGCCGGCTCGACCTGGCCGAGCTGGATGCGCTGCTCGCCGGGGGCCGGATCGGCACTGTCGTGGCGACGGCGGGGACCACTGGCCTCGGGGCCATCGACCCGGTCGACAAAGTGCTCGCCGTCGCCCGCCGGCACGGCGTGCGGGTCCATGTCGATGCCGCATACGGCGGCTTCTTTGCGCTGCTCGCCGGCCAGGGCGGTCCGGCCGGGCTCGACCCGGCGCCGTGGCGGGCGATAGCGGAGTGCGACTCGGTCGTCGTCGATCCGCACAAGCACGGCCTGCAGCCCTACGGCTGCGGCGCTATTTTGTTCGCCGATCCTGGCGTGGGCAGGTTCTATCTGCATGACTCGCCGTACACCTACTTCACCTCTGACGAGGTGCATCTCGGCGAGATCAGCCTCGAGTGCTCGCGTGCCGGGGCCGCTGCCGCCGCGCTGTGGCTGACGCTCCGGCTGCTGCCGCTGTCGCCTGAAGGTCTCGGTCAGGTCCTCGCCGCGGGCCGCCGGGCCGCGCTCGACTGGGCCGGGCGGCTGGCATCGTCGGCGAGCCTCACGCTGTATCAGCCGCCGGAGCTCGACATCGTCTGCTACTTCCCGGCCGAGTCCAGCATGTCGGCCATCGACGCCGGGTCAGCGCGCATGCTCCAGGCCGGCCTGACCGATCCAGTCGACCCGGTCTACCTGAGCACGCTGCGCGTCACGGCCGATGCCCTGGGCCGCCGCCATCCCGGCATCGTCGCGGACGCCGACAGCGCCCGGATCCTGCGCAGCGTGCTGATGAAACCCGAGCACGAGACCTATGTACCGCAGCTGCACGAGCGGCTGGAACAGCTGGCCGTTAGCGCAGCAGCAGGCGGCTGATCCGGCGGCCTGCGATCGCGAGGCCGCCTCCGCCCATCACTGCCAGGTACAGCACGTGCCAGAGCAGACCAGGGGTGACGTAACCGAGGGTCAGGCCGCGCAGGAGCGCGATCCCCTGGTACAGGGGCGTGCAGTCCACGATCAGCTGGATCGGCCGGGGGTAAACGCTGAGCGGGTAGAACGTCGTCGAGAACAAGAACATCGGCAGCGTGGCCAGCGTGACGTACTCGAAGTCCTGCCAGCTGCCGATGAAGGTGGTCGCGGCCATCCCGGCACCCGCGAAGGCGAAGCCGATCAGCAGGGCGACTGGGATGGCCAGCACCGCCCAGACCGAATGCACCAGGCCCAGCGCCAGCATGATGACCATGAACGCGCAGGCGTAGAGCCCGCCCCGGATCAGCGCCCAGCCGACCTCGCCCATCGCCACGTCACCCGAGCGCATGGGTGTCGCCAGCGCCGCGTCGTAGAGCTTGGCGTACTTAAGCCGGAAGAAGATGTTGAACGTGGAGTCGAAGATCGCGCCGTTCATCGCTGAAGTCGCCAGCAGCGCAGGCGCCACGAAGCTGGTATAGCCCACCGGATGGCCGTCGAAGGTGACCCTGCCCACGAGCTCGCCGATGCCGACCCCGATGGACAGCAGGTAGAACAGCGGCTCGAAGAACCCCGAGGCCAGGACCAGCCAGGTATGCCGGTAGACCCGCGCGTGCCGCTCGATGAGGTGCGCGCTCCCCCGGCCGCCGAGGCTGCCGCGGCGCGTCCGCAGCATCGCCGGGGGCAGGATGCGCAGCGGCAGCTGGCGCAGTGCCTGCAGAGACCCTGCGTGCCCGGACACTGACTGGCCGGACACTGGCTGGCCGGACATTGACTGCTCAGACATGCAGCCGCCGCCGGTAGGTGCGCTGGCCGACGACGAGGCCGAGCACGGTAATGGCGACCAGGTAGCCGAGGTGACCAAGGGCGCCGGTCAGATCCGCCGTACCGAGGCTCAGCGCCCGGCACAACGCCACCCCGTGCCACAGCGGGGTGGCGTACGCGACGGGGCGGATCCAGGCCGGCAGCTGGGTGATGGGGAAAAACGTCCCGCTAAAGAGGAACAGCGGGATCATGCCGAACCTGAAGATCATGTTGAAGGCCTGGTCGTTCTTCGACTGGGTCACGGCGAACGCGTCCAGCGGCGTCGCGAACGCCAGCCCCGTCAGTACGGCTACCGGCAGGCAGCCCACCGCCCAGGCGGACCTGATCGCGCCAAACGCCGCCATGATGCCGAGGAAGACCGTCATGTTCATGACCAGCCGCATGCCCGTGAACAGCACGTGGCCGCGGAAGATGTCGCCCGGCCGTAGCGGCGTCGCGGCGGCTGCCTGATAGGTCTTCTGCCACTTCACGGCCGTGTAAACGGGGTACAGCGACTCGCCCACGGCCGTCTGCATGGCGCTCGCCGCCATCAGCCCCGGAGCCAGGAAGGCCAGGTAGCTGACGTGGCCGAGGCTGGCTGTGCCGTGCTGGTCGACGAGCCTGCCGAGCGCGAGGCCCATCGCACCCAGGTACAGGACCGGGTTGAGCACGCTGGAGTAGATCGACCCGCGCCAGGTGCGGCGGTAGTTGACCAGCCAGAACCGGAAGCCCCTGACCGCCATCCCCCACGAACCCACAAGCTGGGAACGGGGCCGCTCAGGCCGGGCACGCAGCGCAGAAGCGGTTGTCATCCGTCCTCCAGCCGCCTGCCGGTTAGCCGGAGGAAGACGTCCTCGAGTGTGCTACGCCGCACCAGCGAGGTCAGCGGCTCCAGCCCGAGACCGCGCACCGCTGACAGCACCTCGTCGCCGTTGTCCACGTACAGCAGGACCCGGTCGGCCAGCACCTCCATCCGATCCGCCGGGGCATGAGCGAGCTTGTCAGCTGCCCGCTCGTGATCACCGACGTGAAAGCGGAGCTCCAGTACCTCGCGGGTCGAGTACCTGTCGATCAGCGCTCGCGGCGAGCCTTCCGCCGCGATCTTGCCGCCGTCCATGACCACCAGCCGGTCACAGAGCTGCTCAGCCTCGTCCATGTAGTGCGTGGTTAGGATCAGCGTGACGCCCTGCTGCTTGAGGCGGAACAGCCGGTCCCACACGACGTGCCTGGCCTGCGGATCGAGGCCGGTAGTCGGCTCGTCCAAGATCAGGATCTCAGGCTCGTTGATCAGCGACCTGGCGATCGTGAGGCGGCGCTTCATGCCACCCGACAGCGGGTCGACCTGGTCGTTGGCCCGCTCTGCCAGCTGCACGAAGTCCAGCAGCCGCGCCGTGCGCTCGGCGATGACGGCCCTCGACAGGCCGAAGTACCGGCCGTAGATCAGGAGATTCTCCCGGACGGTCAGCTCCACATCCAGGGTGTCCTCTTGCGGCACGACGCCGAGCCGGGCTCGGATCGCCGGGCCGTCGGTTACCGGGTCCATGCCCAGGATTGAGAGCTCGCCCCCGCTCGGCGGCGAGACGCAGCCGATCATCCGCATGGTGGAGGACTTCCCGGCCCCGTTCGGGCCTAGGAAGCCGAACGCCTCACCCCGCCTGAGCTCGAACTCAATGCCGTCCACGGCGAGGAAATCGCCGAACCGCTTTGTCAGGCCGTGAGCGCGAATAAGGATCTCAGCTTCAGGCACGCCCGCGACACTACCCGGCGGGTCTGTCAGTGCCGAGCGAATATCTGGGCCCGAGAGGGTGATTTGCCTGACCAGTTGGGCACGCCATAAGCCGCAGGGCGGTACTCTCTCAAGGTCACACTGGGGCAAAGACGAGCTGGAGGCAGGATCCACAGGTGAGCAGCGTTCGGGCTCTCTACGAGCGGTTCCGCCTGCTGATTCACGAGGGCTCCAAGTTCCTCGTAATCGGTGTAATCGGCACCGTGATCACCTTCGGTGTGGCCAACGCCCTTAATGGCATAGGCCGCTACAAGGCCGTCACGATCGCCACGATTCTGGCCACAGCGTTCAGTTACATCGGTAACCGCTACTGGACGTTCAAGCACCGCCAGGGCCAGGGCACCACCCGTGACACCGTGGTCTTCTTCGTGCTGAACGGCATTGGCCTGCTCATCTACTACGCCTGCATCGGGCTGACCGACCTAGCGGGCCAGGGTAAGAGCAAGCTCTGGTACAACATCGCGCTGATCGTGGGCACCGGCCTCGGTACCCTGTTCCGGTTCTGGTCCTACCGCAAATGGGTCTGGGTCGCTGCGGATACCCGCGTCCTGGAGCGATCAGAGCCGCCGGAGGAACTGGCGCAGGACTTCGCCGCGATGGTCGGCGCGGCCCCGGTGACGCACCACGAGGAGTCGCCAGCCGCAGGCGCGACCGCGGTGTCCCAGAACGGCACGGGTCCGCATCCGCCGCCCTCGCACCGGGCCCCGGCCTCGCACCGCCGGACCAGATAGTCCTCGCACCGCCGGACGCTAGCCGCGGCACCCGCCCGCGTGGCTCAGCAGGCTGCCGAGCGGAATTGACAGGTAGGCGCTCGCGTTCGGCTGGGTAATCGCGCCGATCGCCACCAGCCGTCCGACGACGTGCTGCTCTCGGGCCAGGCCGGCCACCGGGTGGTCGATGGGGTCATCGGCCGAAGGCGCCTGGACAAGCCCCGCGAGCAGGGCCGCCTGCGGCCAGGACAGCTGATCCGGCCGGACACCGAAGTAGCCGCAGGCCGCGTCCTGCAGCCCGTAGTAACCATGGCCGAAGTACGCGACGTCGGCGTAGAGCCGCAGGATCTCCGGCTCGCTGTAGCCGTACTTCAGCTTGACCGCCAGCGCGACCTGCTCTGCCTCGGCCGCCATGCCCGCCTTGCCCGGCGTGTACAGCATCTTGGCCAGCTGCTGATACAGCGTCGCGCCGCCCTGATCGCCCCGGCGGTCGACGTAGCCGTACAGCACCCTGGCGACTGCGACCGGATCGATTCCCGGCTCCGAGGCGAACCGGTGATCCTCGGTCGCCTCCAGCGAGGTCGCGAACCGGAACGGCACGACGACGCCCGGGTAGGCCGCGCCGTGCGCCTTATCGAAGGTGCTGGCCAGCTGCCTGGCATTGCCGGCCGACGGCGTGACGAGCATCAGCAGGCCGAACGCCAGGGTGAACGCCAGCAGCAGCGTCAGCGCGGTCAGACCGAGGATGCGGGCCGCCCTCACCACTCGCCGCCGGCCAGGCTGGCCGCCTGCCTGCGGGTATACCGGAGCCGCACGGTCACCCTGCGCCGTCCGCTGCATGAAAAAAGCCCGCCCCATCGACTAGGCCAACGGCGCCGTGGCTCCCGAAGTGCCTGGACCTGGCCGGTAATGTGCCCTGATACACCGAGAATAATCTCGGCAGCACACCGGGCGGCTCAGGCGCGACCGCCGGTCGCTACCTGGCGGCGAGCCCGCCGATGAGCAGCTGGGTGTACAGGTCGCCGACCTGCGCGGGCGACAGCGAGCCGTCGGGCTTGTACCAGGAGCCCAGCTGGTTCACGACGCTGAGGAAGTAGTGCACGACGACGTCCGGGGAGATGTCGCCGCGGAATGTCCCGGCAGCGACGCCCTCCTCGACCAGCTCCTTGAACTTGTCGTGGTAAATCCGCCGCTCGGCGCGCACCTGAGTCTGCTTGTCATCGGGCAGCATGTGCAGCGACCGGAAGAACACGATCATGTCGTCAAGGTTGTCCAGGCTGGTCGTGATGACATCCACAACGGCAGCGCGCAGCCGATCCTCTGGGCTGCCCGGCCCGGCGGCAATCTCCTCCAGATGCGAGGTTTGCATCGTCAGCACCTGGTGGTAGACCTCGTACAGCAAGTCGTCCTTGGAGCCGTAGTAGTGGTACATGGCGCCCTTGGTGACACCGGCCGCATCCACGATGTCCTGCACCGAGGTGCCCTCGAAACCGTGGCGGGCAAATAGCCTGGTCGCGACATGCAGCAGCCGCTCTTTGACCGGCGGCCTAGGTGCCTTGCCCGCAGCCCGTCCGGTGGACTCCTTTGACCGCACCGCCATGCCGCACACTCCGGGGTTACTCGTCTCCGTCCAGCATCATACCGGCCGGTCGGTCTTAAGTTAGGCACGCGGGTACCACCTGGTCAACTATGACTCTGCCGCGGGTTTAGCGAGCGCCGCTACGCGCCGTCCTCAGCGGCTAGCTGGTCGAGGTGGACGGCGACATCTTGCACCAGATAACCCGGCCGGTGCCGCCGGGGACCAGTACCGCCCTGCTGCCACGGCCGCGGACCGTCGAGCGGTCTGTACTCCAGGCCGGCCGCGTCCAGCCTGCGCAAATGCGCCGCGATCCGGTTCGCCAGTGGCGGCCGGTCAGAGTCGCCGCCCGTCAGCGGGACCGGGCCGCCCGACCAGGCGACGTCGGCCAGCGCGCAGGCTCGCGGGAAGATCATGTACTCAAGTGACCGGCCATCCCGGATGTACTCGGTCCACACCTGGAACTGAGCGCCGATCAGGTGCTCGCGCGCCGGCGGCGGCCAGTCCGCAGGCACGGGCGCGAACGCGGCCACATCCGCAAGCCGCACCGGCCCGCCGATGGCGACCGGCTCGGTCGAAGCCCGTTCCTGGTAATAATCGAAATACGTGGGCAACACCGGCGCCGCCACGACGTCGTGTCCGGCCAGGGCCGCCTGGCGCGCGATCTGCATGCCGCGCCACGCCATCACGACCGTGTCCGGCCGCAGCATCCCGGCGCGACCGCCGGAACTGCTGAAACCCTCGTCCCAGACCACTGCCCTGGCAGCAAAATCCGCGGCCAGCATGTCAGCAACGTCACGCAGGAACGCAGCGTGCAGATCCTCCGCCGTCGCCAGGCCCCGGTCGCGTCGGACCGCCTCGATCCGCTCATCGTCGCGCCAGCGACCGAGCAGGCACTCGTCGCCGCCGATGTGGACGAAGCTGGAGCCGGTCGCGCTGAGCAGTTCGCCGAACACGTCGTGCAGGACGCGCATCGACTCCGGCAGCGGGGCGAGCAGGTAGGGAAAGATGCCCCAGTCGGGGCTGACCTGGTAGCCGCCCTCGGGGGCCGGGCCGGAGCCGAGCTCGGGCAGCGCCGCCAGCAGCGCAGTGCAGTGGCCGGGCAGGTCGATCTCCGGGACGAGCGCCATGCCGCGCTGCCCGGCGTAGGCGGCGATCTCGCGGAGGTCGTCGAGTGTGTAGTAGCCGCCGTGCGGGATGTCCTCGTAGACCTGCGGCTCTTCCTTGTTGAGGCTGATCCTGGTCCTGGCCCGGTGCGAGCCGACCTCGTGCAGCCGCGGGTGCAGGCGGCTCTCGATTCGCCAGCCCTGATCGTCGGTGAGGTGGAGGTGGAGCCTGTTCAGCTTGAGGGCGGCGAGGGAGTCGATCACCGCCAGCAGCTCGCGCTTAGTCGCAAAGTGCCGGGCGACGTCGATGTGAGCACCACGCCAGCTCAGCGCCGGCCTGTCTTCGATCTCAGCGCACGGCAGCTGCCAGTCGCTTACGCCAGTCAAGGGCGCTGCCCGCCAGGCCTCATCAGGCAGCAGCTGGCGGATCGTCTGCGCCGCGTAGCTCGCCCCGGCCGCATCTCCGGCCTCGATCACGATCCGGTCCGGCTCGATAATCAGGCGGTAGGCCTCCGGGCCGAGGTCCGAGACAATGCTGACATTGCAGGGTTGGCCGCTCCCCGGTTGCCCGCTCCGGTGCCGGGCGGGCCAGGGCAGGCGGGTGAGCAGCTGGTGGACCGCAGCCGTGGCGCTGTCGGTCGCGGCGCGTCCGCCCTTGCCCGCGGGCTGGATGTCGGGCGCGCCTGCGAGGATCAACGCGCCTGGCCGCGGGTGAACCGAGACCGGCTGCGGGATCAGGCTGCCCAGTCTGTCGTCCATCAGCGTGCGTGCTCCCCGTCGTCCCGACCCGCGTCGATTTGTCGGCCGAACACTAACAGCGAGGTGTGACGGTACTGCCGGTCGGGAGGCTGCGCTATGACCGTGCGCTGGCTCAGGCGCTGGAGCCGGATCGGCGCGCTGGCGGGTGCCCGTTCTGCGCTAAGGTGGTGTGGCCCGCCGCTGACCACGCGGGTCGGCAGTGCCGGGACGTAGCGCAGTTTGGTAGCGCACTTGACTGGGGGTCAAGGGGTCGCGGGTTCAAATCCCGCCGTCCCGACTGGTAGCAGGCTTGCGGCGACCCGAACATGGCTTGCGGAGAGCCAAACGGGGAGCCAAGCGAGTTAAGACGCTGCCATGGCAGCAACGGCAAAGCCGCCGAAGATCAGCGGTGTGGGCGGCTTTACTGTGGTCCGCCCGGCGGGCACGTCGCCGGTGAGGAAGGCCAGCTCCGCATAGGTCCGCGACGCGAACGTCCGGCCCACCCGCAGGTCGAAATTGTCCCTGTCCAGCCGTCCTCGCACTAACGCGACCTTGAGCGTCTCGATTACCTGCTCGCGATCGGCGTGCGACGCGTGTAGGTGGCCGCGGCCTCCTGCCCCTGCTGCTATCTCGTCTCCCGGCCCTGCCATCACTGGCACCTCCCCCCAGCACTATGCACGGAAGCGCAGCGCGGCTGCCCTTATGTCGGCCGTCCTCAGACCTTCAGATTCCATGAAGGTGGTCGGCGAGGAACGCCAGCGACGGCGGCTCTTGCTCGACGAAAAACGGGCCGGTGTGGCAGCCCTTGCCGAAGTCCACGACGGCTCCGGCGGGTAGTGCGCGCGCGAGCGCCTGGACGCCTGGGTAGAAAGGGTCGTTGTATCCGGACGCGACCCGCACCGGCAGGCGGGCTAGCGCGGCGGCGTGGGTGACAGCGTCGTTGGCGGCAAAGGCTGCGGCCGAGGCGTATGCGCCGGCGTTGGCACTCCTTGCCTGCGCGTAGCTGGTCCAGATCGCAGGGCTGATAGCTGCTACCGCGCAAATGAGTTGCGGGTACTTCTCGGCCAGAAGCAGGGCGCCGTAGCCGCCCATCGAGATGCCCATCGTGCCGATCCGTTGCGGTGGCCGCCCGAGGCCGAGGAGCTGGCAGCGCGGGATCAGCTCGTCGATCACCATCGCCATCGGGTTGTCGCCGGGATGCGGGTTCCAGTAACCGCCGCCGCCGTCGACAGTAACCATCGCCATCGGAGCTAGGGGCCGGCCGTCGATCTCAAGCGCCACGGCTTGAGCCGGCGTCATGCTCGCTAGGGCGTCGGTGTGGTTCCCGCCGTAGCCGTGCAGCATGATCACCAGCGGCAGCTCGCCCGCCGGGCGGCGCCCAGGCGGATAAGCGATCGTGTACCCGACCGTCCGGTTGCGGGCATCGGAGTAGAACGCGCCCGAGAATGAGGGTCCCAGCGGCGAGTACACCAAAGGCGGGCCAGGAACCAAACACGCGCCGTCGAGCTGGTCGAGCACGCTCTTGCCCAGCAGGTTGCCACGGGAGACCAACTCAGCGCCGGTGACCCCGGCGGCGACTACGGCCGTCGTGCCGCCAAGCCCGGCCGCCAGCACCCGGCGCCGGGTCCACTTCCCAGGTCCTGCCGCGCCTCGTCCGCCTGCACCATCGTCCCTGGTCACCGCGGCTCATCCCGTTCCCCGCCGGGCCGGCGGCTCCGCGCCTGTCCCGTGCCGGCCACGCAAGCACCGGCCGCTATGCACAGCATGCGAGAAGACTAGATCGGTACCCGGTACATCGTAAAGCGGTATACCGGCCGACGATCCCAGCAACCGGGCTTCCGGCTACCAGGACTGCCGTGATCGCTGGCGCGCTGCGCCGGCCGCGCCTAGCTTCTTCGGGTGGATGCCGATCATCAGTAGCTAGACAAGATGCATCCGGAATCCGGCCGGGCAGGCATCTGCAACCGGCGCCACCCGATCCGTAACGACAGGAACGGCCTGCTGCCGACCGCTAACTTCTGTCACCAGCCGGTTGAGCGCGGCAAACGGAGAATGCCCCAGCCGCGGCAAGGCATTCGGGTCGCGCACAGATCACTCATTCGGGCGTGTGTCGGCCTGACTTCGACGCAAGCCTGCTGCCGCGCCTAACGGCGGCTCGGCGCGCGGTTATCAGGACCCAGCCCGCGCAGTCGGCGCTCCGACGAAGGCAGTGCTGCAAGCAGTCCAGACCGTATGTTTATGCGTCATCCCGCTAAGCGTGAACGTACGGATCTGCCGCTATGACTGCAGGCCGACGCGGCCACTCGCGCGGGCTGTGGCCGCAGCTTCTTGTCCGACGCTTCAAGCGTGGCTCGCCGGGTTGCTGCCGAGAAATCGGGTCGTGGCTGAGTACTCGCGGGTGCCAGGATGTCCTGGTGATGCATCGCAGCACCGCTGAGCTGGAGGCTGGCCTCAGCTACGTCCGAGACTCCCCGCCGGACGGCGGCACGGTCGTCTTGATTGCTCGCCGTCCGGCCGTTGACGAGCGTGAGGTACTCACCGAGGCCACCCTGGATGTGGAAGCTGGCCTGGCGGGTGACACCTGGGCGACGCGAGCAAGCTCGCGGACGGCTGACAGGTCGCCGCATCCAGGAATGCAGGTGACGATGATGAACTCCCGTGCTGCCCTGCTCATCGCCCACGACCTCGGCCGGCGCGTGCTCGCCGGTGATCAGCTCTACGCCGATCTCGACCTGAGTCCGGCCAACCTGCCGCCAGGCACGCGGCTGGCGGTCGGCTCAGCGGTTCTTGAAGTCACCGATCAGCCGCACCTGGGCTGCGCCAAGTTCGCCGCCCGATTCGGCCAGGACGCGTTGCGGTTCGTGAACTCCCGAGTCGGCCGCGAGCTGCGGCTGCGCGGCCTGAATGCCCGCGTCGTTGTCTCCGGAACCATCCGCACCGGAGACGTAGTCCGCAAGTGCGCGGGACCGTTAGCCGCGATGCTGTAGTCCGGCAGCGCACACCTCGGCATGCTGGCGAACAGCACCACAGGTCCGGCGCGCGGCCAGGCTCGTCGTGCTGATGGAGCGCCTGGCCGCGGCCGTCGAGGCGTGGCAAGCCGACCCCGGCATCCCCGGCCAGCTGACGTCGAGACAGATCGACTTGCCTGGCAAGGCCGCGATCGCCGAGCGGGATCTCGAGGACTACGAGGCGGAGCTAGTCGTGATCAAGCTCCTGCGCGCGGAGCTGAGGCTCCGGGCCGCAGAGGGCGCTGACCCCATGCGAACAACGTGAACCCGCTACCGCCACGCGAACCCTTGGTGGCCGGACCTCATGGACGCCAGCTGAAGCCGCCCGTCATGCGAGGTCTTGAACGGCATCGCTGGCACCGCTCGCCGGGCCGCGGTGAGTGGTCGTAGGCTGGGTTCTAGTCCGAGTGTGGCTTGTCCGAAGAGCCGGCGCCGGGGTGTAAGCCCGCCGCGGCCGCAGGCTGCCATCGCAGCCTCGCGGCAATGCTCCTAGGCGCCGGGCGGTTAGGAGACGGGGCCGCCGAGATGCTGCCGGACGGAGCCGTCGGCGAGCGCGGACTCGCCAACCCGGGTTGCCGCGTACTCGGAGGAGCCCTGGCCAAGATGGCGCTTGAGAACCAGGCCTGCGTTCTCCAGCGCTTGCAGGCCCTCCCGGATCGGGTCGAGCAGGACCTTGAGATGAGTGCTGCCGCGTGGGAAAGGCTTCATCAGCCAGACTGCTATTTGCAGGGTGCCGACGCGCCGACCGCCGGTTGTCGGCACGCCACCTGGGCCAAAGGCACGCATGACCTCGGCGGCGAAATCTGGGACCGGCAGCGCGAGCAGGCGGTCCGCCTCGATCCTGGCTACGGCGTCCTGGTCGGCCTTCTCCTGCTTGTTCCCGAACATGGTCGATGACCCCGCCCTCGATCGATGCGGCAATATTGGCGTCCGCACGCTTGGAGAGTGTTGCACGTACCGGTCGTATAAGCCGTTGTCATGATGCAAACCGCCCCGAACTGCCGGGAGGAGATCCGCACAAAGTCTGACCGCAGGCGGCTTGGGCCGTGCGGCAGTTAGCGGGACGTCTATCGAACTCATCGGTCCGCCGCCCATGCATTGCAGACGCCCCTTCGCCCGAACTACGCGCGGCTCTGGCGTTCTGGCATCCGGCGCAGGCGGGACGCAGCACCGCGGATCACTGGAAGGCGCAAGGCGGCCGGCGACGCCGATGTAGCAGGACCACCGCCGTGATGCCGATGTGAGGGAGCCCCTGCAACCGGGATGAGCTGCTCGCTGCGGCGATCGAGCGTTCACTGCCCGCCCGTACCGTCGGCGCATCGTTGCCGTCTCCCTCTGGGACGGCGACACCGTCCTGGATCTCCGCACCGGAACTCAACGCCCAGAGCGACATGTCCCGCACCGCGACCGTGTGGTCGCCCATCCGCGTGCCAGCCTCACCGGCCGTAGTGGGCTGAAGGCCGAGTTTCTGGGTCGCCGCATGCGCAGTTAGACCTGCGTCATCTCCCCGGAGCCGGAAGGTAGCCCGTGCGGGCGCATGCTGCCGCCAGTTTGCAGGCTCCGCGTTCCACGGCGCACGTGGTTAATCGTGTGCATGACCAGCTTGGAACCGTAGAACCTCTGACCGTAACGTCTAGCTGTGTGCCTTGTCGGCCGCTTTCACTCCCGCGCTCCTCCGGGAGGTCACAGCATCTGCTGCGTCCTGAGACCCCGGTACTGTAGCCCGCGTGATCACCGGTGTACTCGGTGCGCCCGGATCGGGCAAGAGCGGAGCTGTCCGGCCGCTAACGGCATTGCTGCCAGGACATGCCATTCTGGACTGGGACGCTCTTATGGTTCCCGCGGCCGCGCTCGCAGGACGGCCGATCCGGCAGAACCCGACACCTGGTCTGCATATCAGGACCTGATCCGTGCAGTCCTCAGCGTCCTGGAGTCCCGGCCTGCCGTGCTCCTCGGCGTGTGCACTCCCCGCGAGCTCCGCGACTGGCCCATCGGCGCCTGGATTCTGCTCGACTGCTCAGATGAGGAACGGTGCCGACGCCTGGTCGCCGATGGCCGGCCAGGCGACGTCGAGGCCACCATCACCGACGGTCGTCATTACCGCGCCCTCGACCTGCCGGTCATCGACACCACCAGCCGGACACCATCCCAGGTCGCCGCAGGCATAGCCGAGTTCGTGCATCGGGCAGAGCCAGCCGACTGACTGACAATGCGAGCCCTCGCGTTTTACTGAATCTCCAGCACGAGCCATGTTGCGACGCGGCCGGCCCGACCCGTGCCGTAAGCCGCTCGTTCAGGCGCGGGCTTATCCGGGCGATGGCCATATCGGTGCCGACACGTCGTCGCTCGCTGGCCAGAGCGTGCGGCTGCTCTGCCCCTAATTCGAGGCGGGCTACGCTGGACGCAATTGCTACGGGCCGTGCCGCGCCTTCCGGGTGCCTGGGGCGACGCCGGCTGAGCCAACTTGTCCGGAGGGCGATGAAGCGCGGCCTAGGGATGGACCAGAGCCGTCACTCCCGGCGGCCAGCCGACCAAAGTTAACGGAGCAGCTGCTCCAGCCGGGCGGCTACCTCCCGGTACCGGCCGACCGGGACCAGGTGCACCCCGTCGAAGACACCCGAGTCGCGAAGCTCGATCACTTGCTCGCAGGCAGCCTCGACGCCGGCGAGCCGGTCCGATCGCACCCGCTCGCACAGCTCAGCCGGGATATCGATGTCGGGTATCAGGGATGCCAGCCGCAGTGCGTGCGCCTCGCTGGCCAGGACCATGACGCCGGCGAAGACCGGGACCTCGGCCGGGTTGGCGTCCCGCCAGCGCAGCAGCGCCTCGACGGAGAAGCTGACCTGGGCGAACAAGAAGTCCGCAGCCTGCTTCCAGGCGGGCAGCGGGCGCAGCGCCGCCGCGGCACCCACCCGGAACTGCGGCACCCCGGCGAACGCCGGATCGGAAGGCAGCGCCCGGACCTCCTCGATCATCGCCCGCACAGTCAGCTCACCGGTCCGCCCGCCAGAGCTGGGCTTGTCGCCGTAGACAAACAAGAACTGGTCCACGCCGTAGGACGCGGCCGTGAGCAGGTCACGACGGAACCCCAGCAGGTTCCGGTCCCGCGAGTTCAGGCACGCGATACTGCGGCCGCCCATGGCCTCGACCTCGTGCGCCACCGCCACGCTGGAGACAGTCGCCCGGCCCAGATGATTATCCGGAATCAGGAAAGCGTCCGCAGCCTTGCTGAGAGTCCCGATCTGGTGGCGCACATGCATAAGGTCCGGCCGGGTCGGCGGCTCGATCTCGCATACGACCTCAAAAGCGCTGCCCGTCATGACAGAACGCTACACGGGACCCTCTATCGAACTCCTCAGTCCGCCGCCCCATGCAGGGAGACGACTCCTTCGCCCGAGCTACGCCCAGCTAAGGCCTTCCGGCTTCCGGCAGGCGGGACGCGGCGCCGCAGACGCCGCGGATCACGGGAATGCGCACGGCGGTCGGCGCCGCCGATGTAGCAGAACGGGGATGGCTCGGCGCACAGCGTGGACAGCGAAACTGACTGCAAGTTGTGCCACAGTCGATTAAGGGAAGGGGGGTTGGTGATCTGCGGGATGCGGCGGAAGCCCGCCGGCACGGCCGCGTGTTGCGGCGACTGCGATCAGGACGGCCCGCAGTGGCCAGGCTAGGTTGGTGGTGTCTCGATCCGGCTCGAGGGGGACGGTAATGGCGGGCACGTCGTTGCTGGTGATCGGCGCCGGGCCTTACGGGGTCGCGGTGGGTGCCCGCGCTGTTGAGCGCGGGATCGACACCGTGATCGCTGGCCGTCCGATGGGGTTCTGGACTGAGCACATGCCGACGGGCATGTTCCTGCGGTCGGGGCCGGACTGGCATCTGGACGCTTCAGGCGTGCACACCTTCGAAGCCTTCCTCGAAGAACGGGGTATCTCCCACGCGGACATCGATCCGGTTCCCATCGCCGTTTTCCTCGACTACGCCGCGTGGTTTCAGCAGCGGAAGAGCCTGACAGTCCGCGACAGCCTGGTCTCCCGGCTGACAACGCACGACCGCAGGTTCACCGCATTCTTTGACGACGGGACACAGATCACCGCCGACACGGTCGTGGCCGCCCCGGGCGCCGGATACTTCCAGCAGCTCCCGCAGTGGTCAGGTGCCGTTCCCGCAGGCATTGGCGTTCACACCGCCGAACTGATCCGATTCGACGAGCTGCGCGGCGCGCGGGTACTGATCGTCGGGGGCCGCCAGAGCGCTTACGAGTGGGCGGCGCTACTGGGTGACCACGGAGCCGAACGGGTCGATATCGTCCACCGTCACGATGTCCCCCGGTTCGAGCGGGTCAGCTGGAGGTTCGTCGACGCTTACGTCGACGCCACTCTGAGCGTCCCCGGCTGGTGGCGTTCACTCACGCAGACAGAACAGGAAGCGATCGGCCGCCAGTTCTGGGAGGTCGGTCGGCTGACTCTGGAGTGGTGGCTCACTCCGCGCCTTGCTGGCGACCGGTTCCATCGCTGGCCCGGCACCCATGTCGTCGAGGTCACCTCCGACCACGACAACACAGCGACCGTGACGCTGTCGAACCGGCAGCAGCTCACCGTGGATCGCATCATCTTCGCCACCGGCTACCGAACCGACGTCTCTCAGGTCCCCTACCTAGGCGACGTCATGTCCCAGATCAGTGCTGCCGACGGCGCACCGGTTCTCGATACGGCGTTTCAGTCCACCCTCTCAGGCCTCTACATCCCTGGCTTCGCCGCCACTCACGCCTTCGGGCCGTTCTTCGGGTTCACCAAAGCCTGCCCCGCCGCCGCAACCCTCATCGTCGATGACCTGCTCCGGCGCTCCTAGACCGGCAACCATCCTGCACCGGCCTCGCTAACCGGCTCCAGATGCCGGGACCGCCGCGACGCCGGATGCGTCTAATGCGAGGCACAGACAGTGTCGCCTAGCCCCCTCACTGCCTGCCACAGTTGCGCATCATCAGCCTGGTCAGAGGCTCATCGAGCCACACTGAGCAACACCCCGCGACGCTCGGAACGTGACTGGAGGTCAAGGGGTCGCGGGCTCAAATCCCACCGTCCCAACGGATGTTCGAACAGCTTTGGGACCACCTGGACGGGTACTCATCCAGGAGACTGAAGAACAGCTCGTCCTGGTTCACTGCTGTCGTTTACTCAGCTAGCTCCGTGCATGTTCGGGTTAGCAAGGGCGGCATTCACCACGATACGGCGCAGCCAGGTCGCGACTGCGGAATCGCCGTCCATGCCGGCGGTGCCGTCGGTCTGTTCCCGCAGGATGTCTGCGTGTCCGACGTGCCGAGCGGTTTCTTCGATCATGTGGACGTAGACCCACCGCAGTGAGACCTGGCCCAGGTCTGGCTCGGGCACTGCGTCATCGAGTGCGAATCGTGCTGCTGTTTGCCGCGACTGCTCGCAGGCCTGCTCGTATTCCGTGATCAGCGAGATGACTGTGTCGTTCTCGGCCAGGTCCCAGCTTTCGTCACCGCCTCCGACATTGGGACCGATATCCTCTGGCTTGCGTCCAGCCAGCACTTCCTGAAACCAGCCTCGCTCGACCCCGATCATGTGCTTGATCAGGCCAGCGAGCGTGGTTTTCGACGGCACGCGCCGTTGGCGGGCTTCGTTCTCGGGGATGCCGTCTACCTTGCTGACAAGCACCTGGCGGTGGAAGTCCAGGAAGGCCTCAAGGACCTGACGTTCGCTGCCTGTGCCATCGGGCTCGCCGGCAGCAGGCGAGGCGGGAATCGTCATGGTGACACGCTAATCGCGTCGTCAAAGCATTATGTCCGGCTCACGATCACCCCGGCCGTGATGCTTTCCGTCCTGACCAGAGCCTGGGTCCCACGCGGATTGTGCCGGCTGAACTTCAGGGCCAGGGCCGCCGCTCGGTGAGATCGGCGTCCCGGAGAGCTTGCCGCGTCTGGAGAGCGCGAGATCGCGGGGAGCGCCTTCGCGAACGTAGATCGCTGCAAGGGCGCAAGCTCTGGCGATCATCATGCTGCCGCCCGCGCGTGGTCAGCGCCGTGATGCAGTAGCTTGTTGGCGACCGAGCAGACCCTAATCGGCAGTCTGCGACGCCGATCGGCAGAGCTCGCGATCCGTCGGTGCACGTAGTGTCAGCTGTCCAGCGCGCCGAGGATGGCAGCGAGTGCGGCGGCCTGTGCTGGCCACCACGGCGGCCAGGGCGAGCCGCCGGCGAACTCGCTGTGCATCGCGGCGAGCGTGAAGACCACGGCATAGACGAGCAGCGATTCGGTCGGGTCAGCCTGGAGCCACGGCGCATCGCCGTAGGCCTGCCGCACCTGGCTCACCACGGTGATCCCGTGGCCGACGCCACCGGCCACGGTGGCGGATTGCAGGATGCGGCCGAAGTCGTAGAGAGGATCACCGCAGCTTGCGTCGCCCCAGTCGATGATGCCCGTGACGCGTCCATCGGCTGCGTACACGTGCCGGGGATGAAAGTCGCCGTGAATAAGGCGGCCCGGCTCCGGGGTGTCAAGCCGCCCGATCCTGTCGTCGACGGCTGCGACCGCGCGGGCGAGCAGTGCGGGCTCAGCGAGGCCGGCTTCCCCGACCAGCTCCAGGCCCTGGATCCGCTGGCGCATTGCGTCGTGCCACGTCCCGTCCTGGCCGATCAGGCCACCCGCCGTGGCGATCAGGAAGCCGAACCCGCCGAGGGTGACGTCGTGGACCTGCCGCAGCATCGGCCCGATGCCGCCGAACTCGGCGCAGTCGTGGCTGAGCGGGACGCCGCCAACGTCGCGGATCACGACACAGGAGAAACCGGTCCGGCCGCCATCCGGATCAGCTGCCTCGATAACCGGGACCGGTACGCCGCGACCGCTAAGCAGCTGCAGAACGGCAAGCTCGGGCTTCAGGTGGGCTGCGTCGGCGACCTTCAGGAACGCAATCACATCGTCACGCTCGATCCGGAAGACCTGATGCTCCGCCGATGCGGGGACCTGCGTCGCGGCATTGACCGGGCAGCCGAGCAGGGCAGCTGCCACTTCCCTGGCAGCCTCAGCGGACAGGGCTGGAATGAGCGACTCCCTCTGCAGCGGATCTACGAAGCTCGGGCCTGTGTCACGGCGCCGCCAGCGCTCCAGACCCCCGCTGACCAGCCGCGCCGACACGCCTCGCAGCGGGCTCAGCGTACGCGCACGGCAGCTGGTGACAGCCATCCTCCCGGCGGTCCAGTCTCAAGCGCCTGGCCGAGCATGGGGAGTCCGCGGAGGCGGCAGCCCCGGGCAAGGGCCGACGGCTGCGCGGTCAGCGTGCGCGGCGTTTTGGCCGATTCGGCCGCCGAGACGCTGCGTAAGTCGGTGGAGCCGGCCGAGGTCGAGGAGGGCCAGGCAGCCGGGGTTCCCCGTTTCAGCCAGAAAGGCGGAAGATCGAACGAATTTGCTGAACCTCTCGGTGCTAGGGGGTAAACAGCTTCCAGTGTCCCTCGGAGACGACTTCGACGTTGCCGTCAATCACCTTGATGGCGGTCTGGTCGTCGATCGCGTACGTCGGCACCGGTATCTTCGCGGCCCATTGTTCTGCGATGGCCCTGTCCTGGCGATCGGCGTTGTCCACGTGCGGAATGATCGCAAAATCAACCAGTCCAACTCCCTGAGCCTTGACCAGGATCATGCGGAGTTCGCCATCGGGTGTATCGAAAACGATGTCTTCCGTCGAAAGCGCTTCACCGTTGCCGCGACGGGGTTCACGGTAAGTCTCAGCAAAGGTGGAGGTTGCTGCGATGCTTCCGGCGCTCACCCCCAGATAGACCATCTCGCTAGGCAGCGACGGCAAGACGTCTGCAAGCCCGGACCGCCGCATCCAGTACGACAAGAACACCGGATCGCCGCCCCAAACCAGCAGGGCGTCGGTCTCCTGCACCGCCGGGACCCAGCATTCTTCGTCGATGCTGGGCAGCACGGAGAGCTCCAGCACACCCAAAGTCTTCCAGCCCAATCCGGCGAAAGGACTCTTAGTCCTTCCGCAGATCGCCTCCCATGCGTGGTCGGCACCGCCGGGGAAGGGGTATATCGCGGTCGGAATGACGAGGGCGCTCGAATCCTCGATCGGCTTGCCGAGTAGGCCGACGAGCGCCTCGTGGATGGTCGTGTTCGCGATGCCAGACGAAGTAAGCAGAAGTTTCACGCCGTCTCCTGTTTGTCGAGAAGTGACATCAGATAATCCTCCAGCTTGTCGAAGCTGGATTCCGAGCCGTCGTGCTTGGTCATGTGATCACGGCCGGCCTTGTCACGGAATGCCATCGTCACCGTCAGCGTGGTTACTCCATCAGCCTCTTTCAGCTCATCCGTCTCGTCGGCCCACGCGTCGGGCCAGCCTTCGAACAGCCACGTCTGGACGATCCGGGTCGGTGGCTCGACCTCTAGGTAGGTCCCACGGAACGAGCACTCTTTCCCGTCCGGCGTCACGAAGACCATGTGGTAGTCCCCCCCGACACGCAGGTCCATCGAGCACACCGTCACCTTGTCCTCAAACGGAGCGAACCAGTGGCGCACATGCTCGGGCTTCGTCAGCACGTCGAAGACGAGCTCGATCGGCGCGTCGAACTCGCGAGTGGTGACGATCACGAGCTCGCTCGGGTATTCGACGACTGCGGACCCATGCCGGTTAGGTGTCACTGAAGGTCTCCTTGTTGCTGAAGCTCTTTGATGTAGGCATCCATCCGATCCAGCCGCTCGTTCAATGCCCGCTCGTACTTGGACAACCAATCGGAAAACGGTCGCAGGTGCGCCGGTTCCAGCCGATATAGCCGGCGACGCCCCTCCGCGCGGCAGCTGACAAGTCCGACCTCACTGAGCACGCGGAGGTGCTTCGACACCTGGGGCTGGGACATCGAGAGGCCGCTCACGATCGCCCCTACCGCCTTCTCGCCATCGATAAGCGCATCCAGGACCTCGCGGCGGTGCATATCGGCAATGGCGTTGAAGACATCCGACGTCGTGGAAGCGCGGGCCACGGGTGGTATCGTATTCCGATCTCGGCATATGTCAAATCTCGAGATGGCCGAAACCAACTGGTTGGCCATAGCTCGCGCTCGGCGTGAACGTCCGCGGACCGCGAGAGCTGGCTAGCTTTCTTCGCACGCCAGGCCGCTATAGGCGCACGTGAGTATGCAGGTCGTGGAGGGCCTGAGCAGTGGGCAGAGATGTGTCCACAGCCAGATGTCGCGGCTCCTCCGCGCCGAGGAGTGCTGCCTGAATGTGCCGGATAGCAGCGCTGAACGACGGCTCGCCCGGCGGGGCGGCGGCCGTCAGCTCGCTCTCGCGGCCGAGGATCTCGAGTCGGTCGCCGTCGGACGGGTGGAATGGATTACTCATGCGGATCTCGCCGTCGCTGCCAAGGAGCCGCGTGAAGGTGTCGTAGCGGCGGTTCATGCCGCAGGACAGAACCAGGTTGCGGCCCTCGCCGTAGCCGAGGACGGCGGTCGACTCAAGGTCTACTCCGTGGCCGCCGGGAACGCTGCTGCCCCACGCGCTCAGGTGAGTGCGCCCGAACAGCTCGAACGCCAGCCTGATCGGGTAGCAGCCAACATCGTTTAGCGCGCCCCCTGCGAGATCGCGGTACAGCCGGATGTTGTCTGGCCGGGCGAGCTTGAAGTGGAAGTCGGAATGGATCTCACGCAGCTCGCCGATAACGCCGCTCGCAAGGGCGGCCCGCACCCGCGCCATCTGGTCGTGGAACGGGAACACGAACGCTTCCCACAGGAGGGTGCCTGTCTGCCTGGCGACGTCTATAACGCGCATTGTGTCGGCCAGACTCCCGGTCAGTGGCTTCTCACACAGCACGGGCTTGCCGGCCCGCAGTGCGGCGATAGTCCACTTGGCATGCAGGGAATTAGGCAACGCGATGTACAGGGCATCCACATCCGGATCATCGACAAGCTTCTGGTAACCGGCTAGCGAGCGAGCGATGCCGTGCTCGGCGGCGTAGCGCTCCGCGGCGGCGACATCCCGGCTCGCGACCGCCTCGGCCATGCCGCCCGCGTGCCGCAGTCCCGGCAGAAACTGGCCTCTGGCGATGTTCGCGGTTCCCATGACTCCCCAGCGGACCGGGCGGGCGGGCGCTGCGCACATCAGCTAGCTTCCCGAGCAGTGTCGCGCCCAAGTGGCGCTCTCATCTGGTGCCGCATGCTGCAGCAGATCTCCACCGCCTTGATCCCCTTCCAGGAGGCCGGCCCGCTGACTATTATGTCGGCGGGAGCGGGTGCGCGGCCAGGAAGGACAGCACCGCCGAATCTGCGGCTTGAGTCGCGTCGGTGAGGTACATGTGACCTGCTTCTGGCAGCACGACGAGTTCCGCACCCGGTATCAGCCGCGCCAGTTCCTCTCCGTAGCGAAGAGGGACGAGCCGGTCGTCGGATCCGTGAATGATCAGTGTCGGCGACCGGACGGATCCCAGCTGGAGCTGCGAGCCTTCGTACTCGAGCACGGCCCGGCGCTGGGCTCGTATCCCGTCCGCAGGCCGGCGCAGCGAGTCGAGCAACCGCAGGTCCTCAGCGATCAAGGCCGGGTCCGTTGCCGGCCCGTATACCAGTGCCCGTGCGAGCGCGGCCGTCCTGGCCTGGCGGCCTGCGGGAAGGGCGGGAAGCAGGTGGCGAACGACTGGCCACAGGGGCACCTGCCGTCTGGCGGCTTTGGCTGCAGTACAGCCCAGAACGAGGGCGCCTACCCGCTCGGGATGCTCGATGGTCATCACCTGAGCGATCCCGCCGCCCATCGATGCCCCGTACACATGCGCGCGACTGACACCGGCCGCCGCAAGAACTGCCAGAGCGTCGTCGGCCATGTCCGACAGAGTCCACTGTGACAAGGTGGTGGCGGTCTGGCCCACGCCTCGGTTGTCGAACGTGATGACCCGAAACCGCTCGGTCAAGGCCGGGAGGTGCCTGGCCCACATCTGGCGCGGCCATCCCAGGCCCATCACCAGCAGCAGCGGTTCGCCCGACCCCTGCTCCTCCCAGAAGATCTGGCTGTGGCCGCGGTCTGCTACCGGCACGGGAATCCCAGCCGCGTTGCCCGGGAGTTCGCCGGAGTCAATTCCCCTCCTCAGCAGCTCTTGCTCAGGTGAGCGTGGCAGACCCTCCGGCGGCCGTCAACGGCCACCGGCGCCTACGCGCGAGTCGAAGCGAAACCCCCCATCGCTCGGCAACGGGCTCCAGAACGCCTGGCGGCTGAGACTGCCGGTGAGTCAACAGCCCGACAACCGGGATCACCCGCGGGTGACCGCCGTTACCCTCAGCGACAAACAGGCGCCGTTCCCCGCCTGCACATCGGCATCCGCAGGCCGAGGACCTCGAAGCGCTGCAGCCCGGCCAGCACCGTCGCCTTGTCCCTGGCGGTGCGCAGCGCGCAGAGCAGCGATCTGCACCGACGTGTCGCCACGGGCGATCAGCCGCCGGCAGCGTGTTCGGCCGGCACCGCCCCGGCAAGGCTCGGGCGTGTTCGGGTCGCGCGAGCGTGGTGCGATTGGGCGGCGATTGGCTCGGCGTGAATAATCCGCTCGACGATGGTTCTGCCGTTTGGGAGCATGACCCGCATGACGCAGCTGATGATCACCACGCTGGCCGAGCGGCCGGAGCTCATCGAGCGTGTCTACGACATTGAAGACACCTGGCCGGCGTTCATGGGTGCCGACGCGGTGGCCAACGCGCTGTTCCACCGCGTTGCCGGCGACTTCCCGCAGTTCTGCGTAATGGCCACCGACGAGGACGGGACCCCGGTCGCACGCGGCCGCAGCATCCCATTCCGCTTCGGCGGCACCCAGCGCGAGGAACTGCCGGACGGCGGCTGGGACCGCCTGATGACCTGGGCCTACGACGACTTCAGAGCAGGGGCGCAGGTCAACATGGCCAGCGCGCTGGAGATCTTGATCGCGCCGAAGTACCTCGGCACCGGCCTGTCGTACCGGATCCTCGCGGCGCTCCGAGAGGCGGTGGCCGCGCAGGGCATTACGGTGATGGTCGCGCCGGTGCGCCCTAACGAGAAGCACCTCATCCCGCACCTGCCGATGACCGAGTACATCAAGCTGACCCGCCCCGACGGGCTGCCGCAGGACGCCTGGTTGCGCGTCCACGTGCGAGCCGGCGCCGTCATCGAGAAGGTCGCCCCGGCCTCGATGGTGATGCCCGGCTCGCTCGCTCAATGGCGGGCCTGGACCGGCCTGCCGTTCGACACCGACGGGGACGTCATTGTCCCCGGCGCGCTAGTGCCGATCACGTGCAATGCCACGCACGACTACGCCGTCTACGTGGAGCCGAACGTCTGGGTCCGACATCATCTGCGATGAGCGCCAGCCAGCCGCAGAATAATCGGCGTTCGGCCCGACGGGTAGCGCCAAGGCACCGCCGCGTCTGCTGACTGATGATCGTCCGTTGCAGTGCCACCGCAGCCGATCCTGTTGAAGCAGGTGCCATCAGGCCCGCCGAAAGGTATGGGCCGGCATGGCTCGGCCAGAGGCCTGCCAGGGGACGGATGCGCGGCCCGCCGCACGGCGTGGCACGATTGCGGGACTCTGCGACCCGGCTGGGCCCAGGCGGGCGGTGGACAGGTCACCGGCACGGAATCACGCGGCGAGGGGACACAGGCATGCGAGTGGCACTGGCGCGGCGGCTCAGCGGAATCGGCAGCGTGGAGCTGGGCGAACAGCCGGTTCCGATTCCGGCGGCGGGTCAGGTCCTGGTCAGGGTCCACGACGCTGGCGCCGGACCGTGGGACGTCGCCTTCGTCAGCGGGGGCTTCCCGGGGGTTGCCGTTCCGTTCGTGCCCGGTCAGGAAGTCGCCGGCGTCGTCGAGGCGGTCGGTGACGGCGTGCAGGTCCGGCCGGGCGACCGCGTCTACGCGAGTCTGTTCCCGTCCGGTGGCGGGTTCGCCGAATTGGCGCTCGCCTCAGCGGACAAGCTTGCCACCATGCCGAGCCGGGCGAGCTTCGCTGAAGCGGCAGGGCTGGCTATCGGCGGCGGGACCGCTTATCAGGGACTGATCGACCGCGGCCGGCTCCAGGCCGCTGAAACCGTTCTCATCACTGCCGCCGCGGGCGGCGTGGGCAGCGCCGCCGTGCAGATCGCGGCCGCCACGGGCGCCCGGACTCTGGGTGTGGCCAGCCAGGTCAATCACGAGTACGTGCGCGGCCTCGGTGCCAGCGAGGTCTTCGACTACCACGCTGCCGACTGGGTACAGCAGGTGCGCGCCGCCGTTCCGGGCGGAGTAGACCTGCTGTTCGACGCCGCAGGCGGCCAGACCGGGGAGCAAGCTGTCGGTGCGGTCCGCGACAGTGGCCGGGCGATCTTCATAGTGATGTCCGGTGCTGCCCGGCAACTCGAGCGCGGCATTACCGGCGGGGAGTTCAGCGCGCAGGTCAACACGCACCGGCTAGCTGCGCTCAGCGATCTGGTAGACGCCGGCAGACTGCGCCCGCAGGTGGACGCCGTCCTGCCGTTGAGTCAGGTGCACGAAGCGCTGGAGCGGATCGCTGGACGTCACACCCGCGGCAAGATCATTCTTCAGCTTACGTCGTAGTTCGCGAGCGGCGCTGCGATCAGCCGGATGCTGCTGGACCCTGCTGCGGCTCGCATTGCCCGTTTAACGGGCGTCGCGCACCTGCGCCACGCCTGAGAAACCGTAGGCCGCATTGCCGTCGCTGTTTACCGCCTGCGTCAGCAGATTCAGGCAGTGATCACGTTCATCCAGGTCCGGTAGCGCGTTCAACGCGTGCCAGCGCACCTCGAGGGATTCCTCGTCGTTAACGTGCGCTTCACCGCCGACAGCCCGGCAGCGGAAGGTGAGCTCGAGGCACTGCACCTGGTCGCCATTCGGGTAGGTAACTGGCCGCGAGACGCTTACCGAGGTCAGCGTCTCCGGGACGGCGAGAACGCCGGTCTCTTCGAAGCACTCACGCACGGCCGCATCGGCCGGCTGCTCTCCTGGGTCGATGATGCCGCCGGGCAAGGCCCAACTCCCGGTATCGGCTCGACGCCCTAGCAGCACCTGGCGTTCATCGTCTAGGACGACAGCGATGGCCACAGACAGCCAGAGCGGCTTGTGGCCGACTAGCGAGCGCAGCTCGGACACGAAACTTGGGGTTGGCATGGCGGCGAGAATATGTCCGCAGAGGACGTCCGCGCGCCGGGCAGTTGCCGGAACATCCTGATCGAGAGGCGCGTTGACAACTAAAGGACACGACATATCGTGTTGGTGTGGAGTAGGCCGTGGACCTTGATGTAGTCCGGGTTGACGAGGTGAGCGTGATGAGCGGTTGGTATGAGAGACGGACGCCGGGCAGGTCGGCCGGGGCCGTGATCGTCGTGACGCTGCTCGCATTGCTGCTGGTGGCAGCCGTGCCGGTGGCCCTGCTGGCCGCAGTGATCGTGATGATGCTGGGACACGTCGTCGGTGGGCTCGCGTTGTTCGGTGGCTCGGTGCTCGCCGCCGCCGTGGCGGTGGCGCTCGCGGGCATGAGCGGGAGGCGGCAGCTGCGCAAGCTGCTCGCCAGGGCCAGTTTCAGCGTCGTGCAGCCGGACCACAGACAGCACGCCGACGACAGCGCAGAGCCGAACGGCAGCGACTACGCCGACGTCGTGCAGCTGGACCGCAGCGAGTACACCGAAGTTCGCTGACCGGACATTCCCGGTCGTCCAGACAGTAAGTGGTCATTCTGCCGGCCTGGTCAGAACACATCAGGTTCCCGGTAAGCGCGATTCGGCCACGTCACGTTCAACGCCTGCATTCTCGAGACCGGCACCCAGCTCTACCGGCTCGCCGCCGGCAAGACCCGCAGCCGCAAGCGAGCCAGCTAGATGAGGCGTGAGACTTTGACGCTTAACCATTGACCCCTCACAAGGGTGACCTGCGGGCTCCGCAGCGGGCCGCTTATGACCTCCGCGAGCCGGTCCCAGTACGACGGAGGCGCTCGCGGGCTTCATTCTGCGACAGTGAGGTGATGGGCTGCCCGACTGTGTGCTGATACTTGGCGTCGTAGGCCCTGGTCCAGACGCCAGCCGCCCACGACCGTTCGAGTTCGCCAGCGCTGAGCTGCCGGCCACGCGCATGGCAATACGCGACGAGGAACCGCTCGGTGTCCTCGACGGTTGCTACCTCGTGCGCGCTGACGGTCGAATACAACGCGGCAGCGAAGCCGACGAGGACCGCTTCACTATCAGCGGTCATGCTGTCCCAGTCATGCACCACCAGCAGGGCATCTCCGTTCCAGCGCAGGTTATCGGCAAGCCAGTCGCAGTGGCCGATCACAGTTTCGGACTCGGTGGCTCGCAGCCGGTCACGGGCACGGCTCCCGGCATCGTCGATCCACTGCGGACCGGCCACGTCGTTGAGGCTAACCTCAGGGTCCTCCGGACACGGCCACAGTCCGTCCTCGGCGTGGTTCCAGGCCGCCCACGACGGTGGCGGGTCGAGGGTGGACACCTCGGCCGGCCGGGGGGCTAGCCGGATCAGCCGCGCGAACGCCTCAGCGAAGGCCCGGGCCGCATGCTCCGCGGGCGGCAGCACGGCGCCGCCCGCGACATAGGCTTCCCCGGTTGCGACGTCGTCCCCGAAAGGGACGGCGCCGGTGAGCGGCCGCGGGCACGGATAACCGGCCTGGAACATACGGCGCTGGACGTCGACGCATGCCGCTATCCGCGGCGAGTCCGGACGGACCTTGACTACGACCTCGCGGCCGTCAGCCAGTCGGAGCCCTACGACTGCAGACAGGTACCCCGATCTGAAAATCTCATCCGCTGGCGGGCTGCCGAGATGCTCCACGCACCACGAGGCAAGAAACGCAGGATCGACGGCGGCCCCGCGAAATGACATCTGACCATCCTCACATGCGCTGGCGCTGTCCCGGAGCCAGCGAGGCCCGGGTCGCGTAGTAACTGGCGACCGCCCGGAACGCTTCCTTTGGCTCCCAGGCCACGTCGGGATAGGCAGTTCCGTATCTGGAGCTCAGCTGCGCCGAATGTGAACTGCAGCGTGCCATCCGCCGGTCGGTTATTGGCGTGGTCAGGTCCGCAGTTTCTGGTCGAGGAAGTCTCTGATAGTCGTCAGGACCTGGACAGAGGTCCACTGCTTGGCTTGGCGGCCGGTCAGCGACAGCTGGCCGTGTCCGGCCCCGGCTAGCACGTAGCGAGTGCTGTCGCCGCCTGCGCCGACCAGCGCACGTTGCAGCAATCCGGTCTGCGCAGGCGTGATGATGCGGTCGTCGTCTCCGTGCATCAGCAGGAAGGGCGGGGCGGCTGGGTGCACCAGGTCGGCGGGATTGGCGCGGACGGCGCCGTAGCGGTGGATCGGGTGGCGAGGGTCGGCGACTTTCGCGTGCATGCGCAGGTCGAACCCGTCGGCGGCGTGGGACAGATCCGAGGCGCCGAACTGGTCGACGACTGCCCTGATGCGCGGGTCTGTGAGCCCGACCAGGCTGGCGAGGTAGCCTCCGGCGGACTCGCCCCAGATACCGATCCGGTCGGGATCGATGGCGAACTCATCGGCATGGCCGCTCAGGTAGGTGATGGCACTCTGGATGTCAGCAATACCGTCGGTGTAAGTGGCCTGCTTGCGAGTGGTGCGGTATTCAACACTGGCGACCGCGTAACCGGCCGCGGCGACGTACCCGCGCTGGCGGCGCGCCATCCGACGGGGCGCGACCACGAAGCCGCCGCCAGGCACGTACACCACCAGCGGATGCGGGCCTGCCGTGACCGGCAGGTGCAGGTCGAGACGCAGTCCGTCACGGTAGGTCAGTCCCCGACGTAGCCGACTGCCGGTCGGACGGCGCGGTATCTGCGGTACCCGATCCACGGTCAGCATGACGCCATCGAGCTGTGCAGGCAGCGGGGCCGGGATCGTCGAGTACGGAACGCGCAGCACCAGTCTCATGATCTTGAGGTTCACCGGGCCTCCCGACGCGCCCAATAGCTGTTCCCGCGTTCAGCGTCTAGGTCACGCGCCGCCGCTGCTGCGCGGGACCAGGTACGGCGCTCCGCGTGTAGTCCCAACTGGAGCCATGCCATTTTCTGACTGGCTTGATTTTCACGCCAACCGGTGCGGCGTGCAGCCGCCTTCCTGATACCCGATTCTCCTGGTTGTCACTATGAGGATGGGCCGGGACGGAGCAGCCACCGTCATAGACAGACCGTGCGGGTCGAATCAGGAACTGGCGAAGCCACTCGGATCATGGTCTAGCCGACGTGAACGGGCACACTCGGCCGTAGCGGCGAGAGCACCGTGCGGGAAACTGATGGAGGTGAGCATGACAATCTGGCCGCTGTTCGATTTGCGTATCCGCTGCCGCGACGTCGAGTTGCGCGCGGTAAGGGAAAGCGATCTCCCGAGGCTAGCTGCGATCCTGCCAGACGACTATGAGCACAACCCGCGCGCAGAGATGTTTTCTGGCCTCGACCTGCAACAGAACCGCAGCCGCCTTCTCTACCAGCAGTTCTGGCGTTCCCGGGGAACCTGGTCACCATCTTCCTGGTGCCTCGACCTAGCGGTCGAACACGAAGGCACTGTCATCGGGGTCCAGTCTCTGGAAGCTGAGCAATTCCCGGCACTGCGGACCGTCGACTCCGGCTCCTGGCTGATCCACGCTGCGCGGGGCCGCGGCCTTGGCGTGGCAATGCGGATGGCGGTCCTCGGACTGGCGTTCGACCATCTTGGCGCCCTCGCCGCCGTTTCCTCCGCTCGCGCCGACAACGCCGCATCGCTGGGAGTGTCCCGCAGCATCGGTTACGTCTTCAACGGAGTCAGCCTGAACGACTCAGACCGCGGACTCGTCGAGCTGAGCCACATGCGCCTCACCAGGGAGGCCTGGCGCGCGGCTGGCCACGGCGGCGAGGTAACGGTGGACGGATACGAGTCATGCCGCCCCTGGTTCGGCCTACGGTAAACAACGGCCGCCGACTCAGGGCATCTACTGGAGTTCTAGTTCACGGCACTCTAGACGGCTTCGGATAATAGTGTCGACCCGGTCGGCCAGATCGATGATGCCTAGCGCAGACAGCCGTGAAGAAGGGTTGCGGGGGGTTAATTGTTCAACACATCGACCTGGATGGCGATGATGCTGGACTGAACGGCTGCGCCATTCCATGTTTGCGCGCGCAGATCTACGATCCTATCCGGGCTTTCCTCATCTATGATCAGGGTTGCCTGGAGAGATACTTCCTGCGCGGCCCACTGCGCATTACCATTCCCACTCAGGCGAATGTCTGCCCTGTCCAGGTCGGCCTCATTGTTCGTCAAACGCGCAGCAGCGTTCTGACCGTCGCCGTCAAAATTTCGGAGCACCGTTTTGGCGATGATGACGTAGGCACCATCGGGGAGCTCCAGACGTATGATCGCCATGTCGCTGAAGTTTTCGAGTCCAACTTCGGCGTCCTGCCGTGTGCCTGTCACAACGGTCGTCACGATGCCCTCCCCTGCTTCTTCGTTACGCAGAGTGTGACATCATCATGCGCCGGCTACTAGTGCGTGATCCAGGCAGCTAAGTCAGCCTCACCGAACGTCCGCCGGCGGTAGCCACAGCGCCTCACCCGCAGCTAGTCCCCGTCGTGGCTACTGATACCGGATAGGCGGATCGTCTCGACCGTCACCGTGCCGTCGCTGCTGACACACCGTGCCCAATCAGGAGACTTCTTCCAGTCGCAGCACTTTGAAAGGCGCGAAGAAAGCTCCGGATGAACAAGAATGGGCTGTTTAGCTTACCGTTGGTGCTTGCGCGCAGAACTAGTTGACCGCCTGCCGGAACTACCACCGAAAGTCTCGGGCTCTTGTACCACATTAAGGCCACGCGCACTTCATGGCTGCCCGGATTCTCGGACTTCCGGTCGCGACGGATAATCAGACGCACCAAAGATTGTTCCCGAATTGGATTCCTCGATGAGGCTTCTCCTCGATTTATGTTGGCCGGACGCGCCACTTTCCCTGGCAACATTAAGGCCCCTGGTGACTGCCGACCAGATGCCAGACGGCCAGGCACGGGAGTGCCTAAATCGGTTATATCATGCTGAATGCTGAAACCGCCCATAAAGGTATTCAAGCAGCTTTCCGCGGCCACGCGCATCCGCATGTCCTAGGCCAGGCGCCTCCACATATACGGGGCCGAAGGAGCGCGCGACGGCGCGCCGCCACGCCCGACACCAGGGCACCGGCCAGGGAGTTCGACGGGTTCGACGCACCGCCCAAAGCAGGACCGTGGAGTCAGTACCAACATGTGGGCGCAACCGCCTCCTGGTCCCGCGGCCTGGGGCCGGCGGATCGCCGCCACCGGAGGGAAGACTCATGGCCACAGTAACTGTGGGACAGGAAAACAACACAGAAATCGAGATCTACTACGAGGATCACGGCTCCGGCCAGCCGGTGGTGCTGATCCACGGCTACCCGCTCAGCGGCCGAGCCTGGGACAAGCAGGTCACGGTGCTACTGGAGGCCGGGTACCGGGTTATCACCTACGACCGGCGCGGGTTCGGCCAGTCCAGCCAGCCGACATCCGGCTATGACTACGACACCTTCGCCGCCGATCTCAATACCCTGCTCGAACACCTGGACCTGCGCGACGCCGTGCTCGCCGGGCATTCGATGGGCACCGGCGAGGTCACCCGCTACCTAGCCGACTACGGCTCGGCGCGGATCGATAAGGGCGTGCTGGTCTCCCCGATCCCGCCATACCTGCTGCAGGCCGGCGACAACCCCGAGGGAGTGCCGCAAGCCCTGTTCGACGGGTTCGTCCAGGCCGCCCGGGCCGATGTCCCAGCCTGGATGAAGGGGTTTCTGGACAACTTCTACAACGTGGAAACCCTGCGCGGCACCCTGGTCAGCGACCAGGCGTGGCAGGCCAGCTGGAACCTCGCCGTCACTGCATCGGTCACCGCTGCGGTGGCCTGCATCGGCACCTGGACCACCGACTTCCGCGACGACTTGCCCAAGATCGACGTGCCCACGCTAGTCATCCACGGCGACGCGGATCAGGTTCTGCCGGTGGACAAAACCGCGAGCCGCTTGCCGGGCCTGATCAAGGACATGCGCCTCGTGGTAGTCGAAGGCGGCCCGCACGCCATCCCTTGGACCCACGCCGACCAGGTCAATACCGCCCTGCTCGAGTTCATCCGCAGCTGACGGCCGACTTCGTCCACACCACTAGCCAGAAGGAAGAGCAAAATGTCGAACCACTTCAGCGCCGACAAGCTCAAGTTCCCCGGCGACGACCGCCGCCTTGACCTCACCGACGTATTCGTCTTCCAAGCGCCCGCCAGCGCGGAGCACCACACACTGCTTCACCGTCACCACCCGGGCACAACCGTGCTGATCATGGACTCGAACCCGACCAGCGCCCCACCGCCGATCCCGGCCCCGGTGACCGGCCCGGAGTTCTACCCCGGCGCGGTCTACCGGATCAACATCGACACCGACGGCGACAACCACGCAGATGTCGCGTTCACATTCGTGTTCTCCGAGTACGAGAACGGCAAGCAGACAGGGACCGCCAGATACGCCACCGGGGCGCAGGCCCGCCAGTCCGAGCCGGTCGGCGAGGTGCTCGGCACGGACATCCCGGTCAGCTTCGACGGCACGGACCAGCCTGTCCAGGCGGGCCGGATCCGGCTGTTTGCCGGCCTGCGCAGCGACCCGTTCTTCGCCGACGTCGAAGGCGCCCTGCACGGCTTCCAGTGGACCGGACACGACGACTTCGCCGACAACAACGTCGACTCGATCGTGCTGGAAGTACCCGACGACATGCTCGGTGGCCCGGTCATCGGCGTCTGGGCCTCGATCAGCCGGTACCAGGATGGCGTGCTTGAGCAGATGGACCGCGGCGGGAATCCGACCATCAACCCGTTCATCAACCCCGACGGCGAGAAGAACCTGTTCAACTCCCGGCAGCCCGCCGACGACGTGGCCAACTACCTGGGGCCGTGGTCCAAGATCCTGGAGAACGCCGGGGGCTACTCGCCCGAGGCGGCCAGGGCGGCCGCCCTGGAGGTACTGCCCGACATCCTGCACTACGACCGCAGCAAGACCGCCACCTACCCCAACGGCCGCATACCCACCGACGACGTCTACAGCATGCGCTTCGCCTGGCTGACCAACGGCAAGGTCCCGCCAGCCGGCCTCCGTCCGCACGAGGACCTGCTGGCCGGATTCCCCTACCTCGGTCCGCCCAACCCCAGCCAGAGCTAGATCGACGGGTTTCGACCGGCGGTGACCGGCTCGCTCGCCAAGCACCGCCTGGCGAGCGAGCCGGTTCGTACGTCCGCCCTGAGGTCGCCGCCCCCGATCACGCCGCCGTCCCCGATCACTCTGCCGTCACTCGCGCTCGCCGCCGACTCTTAGCAGCGGGCGGGTCAGGTTGCCCGACAGGCGGTTGACGCTGGCAGGAAAAAAACTGGCGGGTCAGAAGGCAGACGGCGACCAGCCCGGCATGGAACGGACCCACGGCACACCGGCACGCGATACTACGGATAGATCAATTCCCGCGGCCCCTTCGTCGCGTGCATCCTCCAGAGCAGGTCGGCGAGATGTCCGGGGTCGACGGTAGGCATCTCCCACACCGGTTCGCCCGCGGCCTTGGCCTTCTCCATCTCGGCGTGGAACGCACTGTTCTCGATGGCCGCACCGATGTAGAGCATGCCGACGTACACGCCCTTCTCGGCTACCTCGGCGTGCAGAGCTTCCAAGTAGTTACGCTGGGCGGCTTGTGCAGGACTGGGGCCGCTCATGTAAGGCAGGCCCTGCACCGTGCTGCCGCCCTGTGCCGTCATGATCGCGCCGTATCCCTGCTCAAGCATGTGCGGCAGGAACTCCTGCACGAGTGCCAGCATCGTGTAAAAGATCAGCGGCATGAAACTCTGGGCGTGTTGAGGGGTCAGGTCGGCTGCGGAAACGAACCCGGTTGCTGGGGTGGGTGCATAGTAAAAAGCGTCCAGGTGGCCGGCCTCAGCGCGAATCTGCTCGGCCAGTCGGGGCGTGGCACCGGTGTCGGATAGGTCGGCTGTGATGACGTGCGCGGCTGACCCGGCGTTGGTCAGATCCTTCGCCAAACGGTCAAGTGGCTCCGAGCGGCGGCCCACCAACGTGACGGCGTAACCCTCTTGCGCGTAGCGACGGGCGACAGCCTGGCCGAGGCCGGGTCCGGCTCCGAACACAGCGATAGATTTGGACATAAGCATGCTCCGATGGGTAATTCGAACCACTACTCCGAATTACCCTAAGGCCGCATTCATGTTTGCCGTCAACTGATTAAATCAGATTTTCTCACCAAATTTTCACATGAGTCGCTTGTGTTCGAATAGCGTGACAACAAGGACTGCCCGCGCGGCACGGCTCACCGCGGCAGCGGCAGCGGCAGCGGCAGCGGCAGCGGCAGCGGCAGCGGCAGCCGCCTTCTGCCCGATGCGATCAGAGGGAGCAGTGGCTTACCTCGAGCCCTATCCAGGCCCCCCGGCGGGTCAGCTGCCGCCAGACCGCATGTCGCGCCGGGCGGCCAGGCAAGCATTCCTGGGCGCCTGGCTCGCGGACACGCTCGAGCTTGGTGACCGGCTCGTGGCTTCGGTCGAGGGAATCGCCCGTCAGCACAGGGCCTACATGATCGTCTCTGGTGCCGTCGTGCTTGCCGGGATAGACCCCGGCTGGCTGGACTGGGCGAGGCACACCAGCCGGGCCGTGCATGCCCTCAGCGCCCTGCTCATCGCGGCGACTGGAGGGTGGCCACTGGTTGAGATCCGCATCCGCAGGCCGCTGTATGTCGCGGTGACTGAGCGGCAACTAATGCTCGTCCAGATGAACCTGAGCCGTGAGCCCACCCGCGTGCTGGCGAAGGTGCCCATCGCTGCCGTGTTGGTGACTACCGGTCGCCGCTCGCTCACCGTCGCCGCCGTGGACGGCAGCCCGCTGCAGATCGGCCGCAAGGCGCGGGCCTGCCTGAAGATCCGCGTCACCGATCGGCAGGCGCGGCTCGACGAGCTAGCGACCGCTCTGGCGGCCGGCGGCGCCATGGTCAACCTGCCGCTGGTCCCCCGCCCAGGCGCCGTGGCTAGCTAGCGACGGTCTCCCGGTCCGGCAACACCTCGCTGAGCCGCCCGGTGTTTTCGTCGAAGACGAATCCGCGGACGGGAACATCGGGCGAGATCCAGGGATGTGACCTGGTCTTCTGAATCTGCTCCTTGGTGTTCGCCTCGGCGTCGGTGAAGCTGTAGAACTTGGCCGGCGCAATCGGCGCCGTCCCTGTCTGCTTGCGCAGCCGG
>DATHPF010000027.1:0-4422 GCA_035484155.1 Streptosporangiaceae bacterium | reverse complement strand
CGGCAGAGATCCCGTGCGCACCTATTCTCGACCTCGAGTCCGCCTTGGCCAGCGAGCACGCCGCGACCAACGCAGCGATGCGGGACGTCGCCTGGGGGGAGCGGACGCTGCGGGTCCCGAACTGCCCGGTGCGCTTTGGCGCCGGGCCGACGCAGTTGGACATGCCTTCTGCCCTCACTGGGCCGCCGGATATCGGCGCCCACAACGCCGAGGTCCGCGAGCTTTGGGGACTTCCGTCGGCACCGTGACCAGACTCGAGCTGCCCGGCCCCTGCGCACCAGCGGACTTCAGCGAACGAAGTGAACTGGCGCTCGATAGTCGGAAGAAGCGGAAGAATTACCCGAATCCACTGACTATGCCGAACGAGTGGGAGGCGACGTGATTCCGCGCAATGAACACCCTGCCCTGATCGACGTGCATGGCAGGATCGCCGAGGCGATTTCACATGGTGACATGGACACCGCGCAGCGCCTGATGCGCGACCATATGCAGGAACTGGCGGCTAGAGCCGAGCAACGCAATCCCGGTCTGATGCAGGAGATTGTCAACTGGCGCTGATCAGATCTCCGCCGGGCGGCCTGCGGCGGCGCGGCGGAAGGCGAATGTCTCCGCCTCGGGATGGGGTGCGATGACTACGGGAACTACGAGGTCACCTCGTTCAGCGGGCTCGTCGACGAGGCCGATGATCCGGATTCCCTCCTCGAAGTCAGCAACCCCGACATCGTAAGGAGCCGAGATGAGGGCTCCGGGCGGCTGGGCTAGCACGGCGGTGAGCACGGACAGCCGCGCTGGTCCGGCCAATGTAGTGGGGGTCAACGTTCCCGCACAGGCCGGGCAGCGATCCGTCACGGGAAAACTCACCCGAGCGCAGTCGGTGCACGTCGCGGCGATGAGCGTGGTGCGGGATCCGACCGGGGCGGGGGCGTACCGGTCGGATCGTTTAGTGCTCACTTCTGCACCACCACAACGCAGGAGTTGTGCCCAGCTCCCATTACGTGGCCCAGGCCGGTGCGTGCGCCGTCGACCTGCCTGGCCCCGGCCCGGCCTCGTAGCTGGGTCACCAGTTCGTGTACCTGGCCGAGGCCGGATGCGCCCAGCGGCTCGCCCTTGGACAGCAGGCCTCCGGACACGTTCACGGGGATGCGGCCACCACGGGCCGTGGCGCCGCTGCGGAGGAGATCCGCCTCGTGGCCTGCGGGACACAAGCCGAGGTCGCTGTAGGCGATAAGCTCCGATGCAGCGTCGGTGTCCTGACACTCAACGAGGTCCAACTCGCTCGGCCCGATCTGGGCCTGCTCGTAAGCCAGCTGGGCCGCCCGCGTGGTGATGCTTGTGCGGTGTACGGGAAGAGATGGTGCCGGCACGAACCAATCATCAGGCCCGCGCGACACCAAGCCGATCCCGGTGATCGACACGGGATCGGCCACACCGAACCGCTGGGCCGCGGCGCGGCTCATCAGCACGGCGCTGGCCGCGCCCTCGTTCGGAGCACACAGCATCAGCAAGGTGAGCGGCGGGCAGACGGGCCGACTGGCTAGTACCTGATCACGGCCGACCGCCTTCCGGAACATCGCGTTGGGGTTATCCACGGCAGCGGCATGGTTCTTTACCGACACGTCGGCCAGATCCTCGACCGTGACGCCCTTGTCTGCCATCAGCTCCTGCGCCTGGATCGCGAAGTAGATCGGGTTCACCGCTAGACCCGTCTCGATCTGCCACTGCTCGAAGCCGGAGGCTGCGATGAATCCTCGCGGTGCCTTCTCGACTCCGATGCAGAGCACGACGGCGGCTGCTCCGCTCTGAATAAGCTGTGAGCCCAGGTAAAGCGCTGATCCGCTTGATGCGCAGGCAGCCTCGACATCGATCACTGGTACCCCGACGCGGCCGACCAGTTCCATGATGTTGTGCCCCTTGGCCATCTCGGCGCCGACGTTGGCTACCAGAACAAGGTCGAGGTCGGCGGCGGCGATGCCAGCATCGGCTAGCGCTTCCCGCGCCGCGTGCGCGCCAAGCTCACGATAACCTGCCTCGAAGCGCCCGAATGGGTGGATGCCTACGCCGGCGACGACCACGTTTCGCATGTTCGCTCTCCGATCACTTCGCTCGCTCAGACCGCTACAGGGCAACCAGCCTGGGCAGCCCTTCAGCGGCCAGGAGTCCGGCTATCCGAGCGGGCGCGGCCTCGCTGCCGCCGAGCAGCGCGTCTAGCAGATAGCCGCGTCTGACCAGGCGGTGCAGACCGAACTCAGCGGTAAATCCCATCGCGCCGCATACCTGCTGAGCGGCGGCGAGAGCCTGCAGAGCCGCGCTGCCCGCCGCTGCCTTGGCCATCGCGGCTGCGAGGGCCCGGCCATCGATGCCGGCCAGCAACGCGCGCGCGGCGCTGAGGTCGACGCGGGACTGTGCCAGCCGATGCGCAACCACCTGGAACGCCGCGATCGGCCGTCCGAACTGTATCCGGGCCGTGGCGTGCTCTACTGCCATCGCCAGGGCTGCTTCGCCTACGCCGATCAGCTCCCAGCCGATCGCTCGCGAGGCCAGGGCCTCGATGCCGCTGGCCGACTCGGCCAGCCGGACGGCCTGGGCCAGACCCCGGACCACGATCACGCCTAGTTCATGGTCCAGGCCGGCGGTCGGCTCCGCTTCGAGCGAGTCCAGCGGGACCGACCACGCGACTAGGTCCTGGTCGCTGACGATCGCGTGCCGACGGTTGTCTCGGCCGAACAGTACTCCTTCAACGACAACGTGATCGTCGGACGCGCTCCGGGCGGCGGGTCCAGCCGATCCGGGCATGGGCAGCACCAGCCGGTGATCACGATCGGAGTACCAGTCTCGCAACGCGACCAGATCAAGCAGGGGCGACGTTGCCACTGTCGCTCCCTGACGCTCGAGCAGCGCGCCCCAGGCCTGCGCATCGGCCCACACAGCCGCGGCCATGCCGGATTCACAAATCTCGGCCACGAGGGAGGTGCCGCGTCCCGCGCGCAGCAGCTGGTCGGCCAGGTCAATCAGCAGGGAGCGCTCCTCGGCGTCCACGTCAGCGACTTTCTCGCGGCAGGCCAAGCACCAAGCGGGCGATGATGTCTCGCTGGACATCGACGGCTCCTCCGAAGATGGACGAGGCCCGGCTGTAGAACCACTCCTCGCGCCAGACCTGCGCCGCGTCGCTGTCGGCTAGCGCAAACCCGACCGGCTGCAACTGCCGCGCCGCGTCGAAGACAGCTTGCTCAGCGGTCGAGAGCAGCACCTTGTCGATCGAAATGTCCGGTCCGGGATTGAGGTGGTCCGACAGCGCCCGGACGGTCTGGGCCGACCGGGCGCGCAGGCCGGCTACCGCCAGCGCCGCCGAGCCAAGCGCCGCGAACGCGGCCGACGGTGCGCCAGACACGCTGGCACCAACCGTCATCGCGCGCAGCCGCCGGTGAAGTACCGCCTGCCTCATCCACGCGTACATGCCCCGCTCGTATTGCAGCAGGAACATCGCGACATCCCAGCCGCGCCCTACCGCGCCGATCACGGCCGACGACGGCACGACGACTCCGTCCAAGTACACCTCGGCGAACTCGTCACGACCATTCGACGCCGCGATCGGACGGACCGTGACGCCGGGCGCACGCAGGTCCACCCATAGCATGGTCAGCCCGCGGTGGGCGGAATCTGGTGAGCCCGTGCGGGCCAGGACCGCGCTGTACTGCGCGAACTGGCCCAGTGTCATCCATGTCTTCTGGCCGTCGAGCACAAAGCCCTGACCGACAGCCGCGGCTCGCGTGCGCAAGTGAGCCAGATCGCTGCCTGCTTCCGGCTCCGAGAAGCCCTGACCCCACATCTCCTGGCCAGAAAGGTAGGAGTTCAAGTGCCGCGCGGCCAGGGCGGGTGCGAATTCGTCGAGCACGGGGCCCAGAGTCTCGAGTATGACAAAAGCCTCAGGCAGTTCCACGTCAGCAGCAGCCAACTCGTCGTAGAGCACCGCGCGCAACGCGATCGGGCCGCCGAGTCCGCCGCTCGCCTTCGACCAGCCCCATCGGGTCCAGCCGGCGTCATGCAGCAATCGCAGCAGGCCCCTGTCGTGCTCAACCGCGGCCGCGAGGCTGCCGGGCGGCCGGAACCGGTAGGCGCCGAGATCGGCGGAGTGCGCGGAAATCCACTCTCGCAACGCTGTCGTGTGCGCGGCGAGCCTCGCGCCTGAATCGAGGCCGACGCCGACGGCTGACAGGCTTGAGCCGGGATCTGCCCGGACCGGGGTTCCGGTCATCGCATCGCGTTTCGTTCGTGCGCGGACATGCACTCGGTGAGCACGGTCAGAGCATTGATTGCGTACGGGAACCCAGCGTAGACAGTAAGCATGCGCAGTGCCTGGCCGATCTTCTCCTTGTCCATCCCGCTCTGCAGCGCGCCGTGTACATAGTTCTTTAGCTGCCCCGC
>DATHPF010000026.1:0-15848 GCA_035484155.1 Streptosporangiaceae bacterium | reverse complement strand
CGGCCAGGCGCCTGGCAACGGCGGCGGCGGTCCCGTCACCGTAAGCGGCTGGAAGTGCCAGGGCTTCGCGACGCCTGAGCTGCTGAAAACAGGCGACGTGTCCAAGTGCGGCAAGGATGGCATGCAGATCCTCGCCATCCTAAAGTCGCCGTCCTGACCGCGACCGCCGCCCTGCACTCGGCCGCCGGGCACCGGGCAGTCGTGCTAGCTGGCGCCGCGCAGGACCGCACCGGTCCGCCTGGCGGCCTCGGCCACAGCGGCGTCCCGGGCCGCGTTGGCCTCCTCGGCGGTCAGTGTCCGGTCCGGGGCCCGGAATCGCAGTGTGTAGGCCAGTGACTTGCGGCCTTCTCCGGCCTGGTCGCCGGTGTAGACGTCGAAGAGGTGCAACGACTCCAGCAGCACGTCGCCCGCCTCGGCCACGCCATCGGCCAGCGCTCGTTCTACATCCGCAGCCGGGACGACCCGCGGCACGACGAGCGCGACGTCCTGCACGGCGGGCGGATACGTCGACAGCTCAGGCGCCTGCACCGGTCCGACGCCATCAGCCGCCGCCTCGATCACCGACATGTCCAGCTCCATCGCGACGGTCCTCGCGGGCAGGCCGAAGGCTGAGATGACGCGCGGGTGCAGCTCGCCTGCGTGGCCAGCTAGCCACTCGTGGCCTGCTTCGGTCTGGACGAAGATCGCCGCGCAGCGGCCCGGATGCCACGGCTCGTGCCGGTCAGCCCGGATGTCGAACCGAAGGCGGCTGGTCCGAAGGACGTCCCGCGCCGCTTCGATCGCGTCCTGCCAGCCGGCCGGCCTGCCCTCGCCCCAGTAGCCCGGCAACTCGATGTCACCGGCGAGCACCGTGGCCACCCGCAGCGGCTGGTCGGGCAGGGCGGCCTCGAGCAACGCGAGCTCGTGCACTGCCGGACCGCGATCAACCCGGAGAATGGGCGCGGTCGGCGCGGCGTCCGGCCGCGGCCGGAACACCAGGCCGAACTCATACAGCGCCACGTCACCGAAGCCGAGGCCGATGTTGCGCGCCAGCGTTCGCAGGAGCCCGGCCAGCAAGGTGGTGCGCATCAGCGGCTCGTCGTCGCTCAGCGGGTTAGCCAGCCGGACCGCCTGACGGCGGGGATCGTCGGCCGGCAGCTGGAGCTTGTCGAAGTCCGCAGTCGACGTGAATGGCGTACTCAGCACCTCGACGAAGCCGTGGTAGCCCAGCGTCCGGCTGATGGTCCGCCGCCGCCGCTGCCGTTCAGTCAGCCCCCGGCCGGCGGCCGCCCGGACCGCCTGGACCGGAATGTTCTGGTAGCCCTCCAGCCTGATGACTTCCTCCGCCAGGTCGGCCGGATCGGTCAGGTCAGGCCGCCACGACGGCGGGGTCACCAGCAACATCACCCCGGACCTGTCGTGCCGGCCATGATCATGCCGGGCGTGCGCAGGCTCGTTCGGTCCGGTGGCCTGCCCTGGCGCCTGGCTGATCTTGCAGCCGACCTCCCGGAGCCTGGCCAGCACCGTGTCCAGGCCGTAGACCAGGCCGGCTACCAGATCGGGGTAGTCAGCCTCCATCGCGATGGTGACCGGCTCGATGTCCGCGGCCGCGATCGAGCAGCCAGGCACGACGGTGCCGCCGCTCAGCGTTGCCAGCATCGTGGCCGCCCGGGCAGAGGCACGGACCGGCAGCTCGGGGTCGACGCCGCGCTCGAACCGCGCGGACGCCTCTGATCCGAGCTTGTGCCGGCGGCTCATCCGCGCGATGCCGCGCGGCGAGAAGTGCGCTGCCTCGATGACGAGATCACGCGAGGTCTCCGATACCTCCGTATCAACGCCGCCCATCGTCCCGGCGAGGGAGATCGGCCCGGAGGAATCGGTGATCAGGATGTCCTCGGGATCGAGCGTGCGGACGACGTGGTCGATGGTTTCCAGGCGCTCGCCTGGCCTGGCCCGGCGCACCACGATGGGGCCGGTGAGCCGCGACCGGTCGAAGGCGTGCAGGGGCTGGCCGAGCTCCAGCATCAGGTAGTTGGTGACATCCACCGGCAGCGACACCGATCGCTGGCCGGCCCTGGCCAGCCTGATCTTCATGCCCAGCGGAGTCGGCGTCGCCGGATCGATGCCGCGAACCTCACGCACCACGAACCGGTCGCACGCGGTGGTGTCCTCGATACCGACCGGGTAGACATCCGGCGAGACGACGCCGACGTCGGCCAGCAGGCCCATGTCGGCCGGGTCGGTGTACGGGACCTGGTAGGCGATAGCCAGCTCCCTGGCCACGCCCCGCACTGACAGCGCGAAGCCCTTGTCCGGCGTCACGTTGATGTCGAACACCACGTCCCGCAGGCCGGCGTAGCTGACAAAGTCGGTGCCGAGCGGCGCGTCCGGGGACAGCACCATGATGCCGGAGTGGTCGTCACCGATCGCCAGTTCAGCCGCCGAGCAGATCATGCCCTCGGAGATCCGGCCGTAGGTCTTGCGCGCGCCGATCTCGAAGCCACCGGGCAGCACGGCACCGGGCAGCGCCAGGGCCACCCGGTCGCCGACCGCGAAGTTGCTCGCCCCGCAGATGACGTGGCGCTCCTGGCCGTCGCCGGTCGACACCCCGCAGTACCTGATCGGCTTGTTGAATCCGGTCAGCTCCTCGATGTCGAGTACCTCGGCGACGACGATGCCGGTGATGTCCAGGCCGGCCGGCTCAACCGACTCGACCTCCAGGCCGCAGGCGGTCAGCCGCCTGGACATCTCCCGGACGCCCTCGTCGTCGTCCGGTGTCAGGTCGATGGCCGCATACTCCAGCAGCCAGGACAGCGGTAGCCGCATCACGCCTCCATTCCGAAGGCGCGGCTGAACCGCACATCACCCTCGACGATGTCCCTGATGTCGGCCACGCCGTCCCGGATCATGACGGACCTGTCGATGCCCAGCCCGAAGGCGAACCCGCTGTAGCGATCGGGGTCGATGCCGCAGGCAACCAGCACCCGCGGGTTGACCATGCCGCACCCGGCGATCTCGATCCAGCCCTGTGACCGGCACACTCGGCACGGCTCAGCGTCCGGCTTGGTCGAGGCACCGCGGCATACATGGCATTCCATCGAGACGTCGGCCGACGGCTCGGTGAACGGGAAGTAGTCGGGCCGGAGCCTGGTCTGGAGCCCTTCGCCGAACATCGCGTCAACGAACGCGGTAATCGCACCGCGCAAGTCGGCCATTGTCAGGCCCTCGTCGACGGCAAGGCACTCGATCTGGTGGAACACCGGGCTGTGCGTCGCGTCCTGGGCATCGCGGCGGTAGCACCGGCCGGGACTGACCACATACAGCGGCAGCGGCCTGGTGAGCATCGCCCTGATCTGCACAGGCGAGGTATGGGTGCGCAGCACCAGCCCGGACGGCTCCGCCGGGTCCGGTCCCGCCACGAAGATCGTGTCCTGCATTTCTCTGGCCGGGTGATCAGGCGGGAAGTTCAGGGCGTCAAAGTTGTACCACTCGGCCTCGATCTCGGGACCCTCGGCGACCTCGTAGCCCATGCCGACGAAGACGTCGACGAGGCGCTCCCCCACTGTCGTGACGGGATGCCGGGCGCCAGCCAGGCGCCGGTCCCAGGGCAGCGTCACGTCGACGGTCTCGTCGACCAGTACCCTCCGGTCGCGGTCGGCCTCAAGCTCGATCTGCCGCTCAGCCAGCGCCTGCTTGATGGCGGCGCGGGCCGTGCCGACGCGCTTGCCAGCGTCCGCCCTGGCTGCTGGCGGCAGCGCGCCGATCTCGGCGTTGGCGAGCGTCAGCGGGGCCCGGTCACCGAAGTGCGCGATCCGGGCGGTCTTGAGCTGAGCTAGGTCGCTCGCGGCAGCGATGGCCGCCAGTGCCTCAGCCTGCATGCGCTCCAGTTCCTCGGGAGACAGCACGGCCACCTCCACGGGGTCATACGTGTTATTAGGTGCGGACATCGCTTCTTGATCTCCTGCGGTCAACGGCAATGAAGCGGCAACTTGGGCAGGGCAGTCCGGCCGTGGAAAAGCCCGGTGCGCTGCCCGCTCTCAGCGCTGCCTGACGCGGGCCGATGCCGGGCACGATGCGCCCGGATCCGCCAGGCGCCGGCAGCTAGATCCTGGCACCCAACGCGCGGGCCAGCTTGCAGGCAACCTCGAAGGCCCGCCGGCTAGCCAAACTCAGGCGTCGCGGCGGGCATCGTAAATCGGAACTCAGCCCCGCCGCCTGGCGCTTGCAGCACGATGATCTCCCCGCCGTGCGCCTCCACCAGGCCCTTGACGATGAACAGGCCGAGGCCCGCACCGCCGCGGCGCTTGGCACGCCAGAACCGGGCGAACACGCGCGGCGCAACCTCGGGCGCGATGCCAGGACCCTGGTCGCGGACCGCTACGGCCACGCCAGGACCCCCTGCTACGGCCACTGGTTCCACCACAGTCGTAACGGTACCAGCCCCGTGCCTGACCGCGTTCTCGATAAGGTTCGCGAGGATCTGATCGACCTTGTCGACGTCGAGCCAGGTCTCAGGCACGCCAGGCGCGATCTCGACCCGGTACCGATCAGGCGAGTCGCCGGCCGCGACCCGGCCGCTGATGATCTTCAGTGCCCGGCTCGGGATGTCGACGAGCTCGCGGTGGACCTCGATCCGGCCGGACTCGATCCTGGACACGTCCAGCAGCTCGGTGATCAGCCTGGTGACGCGGTCGGCATCGGCGTTGACGGTCTCGAGCATGACTTTCTTCTGGTCGTCGGTGAACCGAGGCCACTTGGCCAGCAGGGTTGCCGTGAAGCCCTTGACGCTCGTCAGCGGCGACCGGAGTTCGTGCGCCACGGTGGAGACCAGGTCGGCACGGCTGCGTTCCAGCCGCATCCGCTGCTCGGCGCTGCGCAGGGTGACGGCGATCCGCTGGACGGCGCCGGGCTCGCGCGACCAGCCTTCCCGCGGGCCGCGACCGCGCGGTGCGCGCACGTAGCCGACGCTGACCAGGAGCTCGGTACCGTCGGGCAGATACAGCGGCCGCTCCGGGTGCCGCGTCCGCGTGGACAGCCCTTCGTAGGGCTGGGTCAGAGTCCACCAGCAGCGGTCTTCGTTGTCTCGCAGCGGGAGCACCTGCCGGACGTCCTGGCCGAGGGCTGCGGCCGGGCTGATCCCGGTGAGCCGGGCGGCCGCGCGGTTGAATACAGCCACCTTGCCGTTCCGGTCAGCGACCAGGAGGCCGTCAGGCAGGTCATCGGCCAGCACCAGCCCGCTCGTGAAGTCCTGCGGCTCTGCCTTAGCTGCTGGGGCCTTGGCGGATGGGGCAGCGCTAGGCGGTTCGGTGCCAGGCGCGGCAGCCATGCCGGCGGCCCTGGCCGTCGCCTGACCTGTCACGATCCCGTCCACTAGCGCGCCGCCTCCGGGAGGCTCGGGAACTGCCCGTCCCCCCGACTGGCCCACGCGCGCCCGTGCCGTGATGACACGTGCCGCCGCGCATCGACCACGGCCCCGGCTGCGGAGTCGGGGGGATCTCCGCCGTCGTAACGCAGTTGCGCCAGTCACTACACGTCACCGGCATTGGCGACAGAGCATGGTCCACCGCGACCTTGCCCGCGTCCGGTGCCAGTCACTTCATGACGCAACGTAGTCAGACTCTAGCGGATTCGCATCGCCGCGCGGCACTGCGAGATGCCCCAGATGTGCGGCAGCCGTGCGGACTTGCCCGCCTCGAGCGGGATACGCCTCCGGACCGCGACGGCGATCAGGGGCTGCTGGCGCGGAGCTGGCGGGCGGAGGTGTAGAGGCAGATCGCGGCCGCGGCGGCCAGGTTCAGGCTCTCGGCCCGGCCGTAGATCGGCACCGCGACGACGGCGTCGGCCAGCTCAAGCAGGTCACGCGGCAGTCCCCACGCCTCGTTGCCAAACAGCCAGGCCGTCGGCCGGGTCATGTCGGGGCCACCGGGTGAATCCAGGAGCTGCGGGGCGCTGCCGTCGGCGGCCAGGACCTGAAGGCCGGCTGCCCGCAGCCGCTCGATGGCGGGGGCGAGTGGTGCACCGACCGTGACCGGCAGGTGGAACAGGCTGCCAGCCGACGAGCGGACGCACTTGCTGTTGTACGGGTCGACCGAGGCCGACGTGAAGATGATCCCGTCAGCGCCAGCCGCGTCGGCCGTCCGCAGGACGGTGCCCGCATTGCCGGGATCGCGCACGCTGGCCAGGACCGCTACCAGGCGCGGGGTCCCCGTCAGCACGGACTCCAGCGGCACGTCGACGAACCGGCACACGCCGAGGAGACCCTGGGGAGTGATCGTCTGGGCGAGCTCGGCCATGACCTCACCGCTCACCTCGTGCACAGGCACGCCCTGGCTCACGGCCAGCCCGGCGAGCTCAGGATGGCGGTCGCCGCCGGGGCCGGTGACGAACAGCTCGGTGAGCGCACCTGGCTGGTTGAGTGCCTCACGCACCGCCTGCGGGCCTTCGGCGAGAAACAAGCGGCCCCGTTCCCGGAAAGCCCTCTTGCTCAGCTGGCGGGCAGCCTTAACCCGCGGCGAGCGGATGCCCAGGGCACCGCCCGCCTGCGGGTGCAGAGGCCGCGACGGCCGTGTCATCGGCGCCGGAGCGCCGTCGCCAGCTCGCTCAGGCCGCGGGGGCGTTGACGTCGGCGGGCAGCGCATCCTTGGCGACCGCTACCAGCGCCGTGAAGGCCTGCGGGTCGGCGATGGCGAGCTCGGCCAGCATGCGGCGGTCGACCTCGACTTCGGCCAGCTTCAGGCCCTGGATGAACCTGTTGTAGGTCAGGCCCTCAGCTCGGACGGCGGCGTTGATCCGCTGGATCCACAGCCGCCGGAATGCGCCCTTCCGGTCCTTGCGGTCCCGGTAGGCGTAAGTCATGGAGTGGAGCTGCTGCTCCTTCGCCTTGCGGTACAGCCGGGACCGCTGGCCCCGGTAACCGCTGGCGCGCTCGAGTACAACCCGGCGCTTCTTATGGGCATTGACCGCCCGCTTCACGCGTGCCATTGATAACACTCTCCCTAGCGTGCGGACCGGGTCACTTGCCCAGCAACTTCTTGATCTTCTTCGCGTCACCCGGTGCTAGCTCGACGTAGCCAGCCAGTCGCCGGGTCTTCGTGCTCGGCTTGTGCTCGAGGTAGTGAGCACGGTTGGCACGGCGGCGCACGACCTTGCCGGTGCCCGTCAGCCGGAACCTTTTCCTGGAACCGCTGTGCGTCTTCATCTTCGGCATGTCGCCGTGTCTCCATTCCTGTGTGCAGCTGGCCCAGTTGCCCAGAGCCGGCCGCACTTGCTCCCGCGTGCCATCGGCGCGGCCGCGGGCACGTCAATCTGGCGTGCCGTGAGGCACGGTTCCGTCTGCCCGGCAGCGTGCGCCGCTGGGCTGTGGTCGGGCCCGGTACCGGCGGCCCCTGGATAGTGGCGGGCCGGCTGGCAGCCCAGCCCGCCCGCCAAAGCCTGTCGTCTAGCTCTCGGCCTCGCCCGACTCCTTAGAGGCGCCCCTGTCGGCCGCTACCGTGCGCGGCGCGGGCACGGGCCCGTCGGTCGCCCGGCGCGCCGGGCCTGGCTTGGGCGCGGATGGCCTGGCAGCCCCTGTGGATCCGCGCGGCGCCGTCGGCTTGGGGGCCGCGGTGCCGTTCGGGCCTGGCCGCGGAGCCGACGCCGGTGTGGCGCGCGGCGCCGTGGGCCGCGGCGTAGCGGCCGGCCGGGCCGTGGCGGCTGGCCGCGGTGTGGGCGCGGCAGCCGGGCTCTGCGTCGCGGGCGCTGGCGGCCTGGCAGCCGCTGGCCTCGGCGCGCGGACCGGCTCAGCTGCCGGAGCGGCAGAGGTCGCTGGTTCGGCCAGGTCAGCCGGAGCGGTCGGCTGAGCAGCCGGAGCCGGCGGATTGGCCGGCGCGGCCTGACGAGCCGGTGCGGCCTGACTAGCGGGTGCTGCCTGACTAGCGGGTGCTGCCTGACTGACGGGCGCGGCCTGACTGACGGGCGCGGCCTGGCTAACGGGCGCGGCCTGGCTAACGGGCGCGGCCTGACTAGCGGACGGGGCCTCGGCGCCCTCAGGCTCGAGAGCGTCGTGCTCGGCCTGCGTGGCAGCCGCGTGCTCAGCGCTACGTGCGCTCGACTTGCTGGCCCGGTCGGCCTTCGCGGCCGCCAGGGCCTCGGTCTTGCGCTTGTGCGGGCCGAGCACCATGATCATGTTCCGGCCGTCCTGCTTGGGCGACGACTCGACGAAGCCGAGCTCCTCGATGTCGCCAGCCAGGCGCTGGAGCAGCTTGAACCCGAGTTCGGGCCTGGACTGCTCACGTCCCCTGAACATGATCGTTACCTTGACCTTGTCACCCTGCTTGAGGAACCGCTCGACGTGGCCCTTCTTGGTGCCGTAGTCGTGCGGGTCGATCTTCGGCCGCAGCTTGATCTCCTTGATGACCGTCTGCGCCTGATTCTTGCGCGACTCCCTGGCCTTCAAGGCGGACTCGTACTTGAACTTGCCGTAGTCCATCAGCTTGCAGACAGGGGGCCGGGCCATGGGCGCAACCTCGACCAGGTCGAGATCTGCCTCCTGGGCCAGCCGGAGCGCATCGTTTATGGCGACTATCCCGACCTGCTCGCCGGCTGGGCCGACAAGACGGACTTCGGGGACCCGGATGCGCTCGTTGATACGAGGTTCGGTGCTGATGTGACCTCCTGTGTCACGGTGCTGATGCGCAGAGACCATCTCTGCGCACAACTGGCGGAGTCCTGCAGCGGAGACGTGGCCGCCGATCGCAGCCGGCCACAAAATGCCGAAAGGCCCCGCATATCGTGCCTGCGGGGCCACCACCGCGGGTCCGCCGCCGCGCTCAGGACGCGCCTGAGTGCGGACATACCCGCGACACCGCCTGCCATCCCACATGCTCCGGCACTGCGGTGTCCGGCCTGATCAGACCGCCCTAAGGCGACCTGAACACCGGGGAACCTCTAGTGAGGTGCCCGGCGCGGATACCCGCCAGCGCGAGCTGGCCAGGTGGGAGGCGGCCGAGTGGTCCTCCGCTTGCACGCCCGGCAGATGCGCGCCAGGCGCGCGGTGCCGAGCATTGTCGTCCAGTAAGACTAACCCATCCCGGCCACCGCTGGAATTCCTGCACCTCACAAGCGTTCTAGCGGGCCAGAATATTCCGGCGGCGGCCGAGCTCGGCCAGGCCGGCCGCTCGCATCGCCGCTACCGGCGCCTGCCTGCCCGTCATCAGCTCGAACTGCCCGACAGCCTGGTGCAGGAGCAGCTCATACCCGGAAATAACGAGCAGTCCGGCACCGCTGGCCGCTTCGGCCAGGGCCGTCGGCCAGGGGTCGTAGACGACATCGAAGACAGCGTCAGCCTGCACGACCCCGGCCCTGATCTGGCTAGCCACAGCCGCGGCGCCAGCGGCCGGGATCGTCGAGATCAGCAGCTGCCAGCGTGCTCGCCCGAGGCCAGCGCCAGCACCACCAGCAGGACCAGCACCAGCAGGACCAGCACCACCCACCGTGCCGAGCTCGATGAGCCGGACGTCCAGTCCGAGCCGAGCCGCGACGCCAAGCAGCGGCTCAGCTCGGGGGCGCGACCGTACCGCGACGGTGATGGCGCTAGCGCCGATCTCACGCAGTGCGGCAAGCGCTGAGCAGGCGGTGGCACCGCTGCCGAGGAGGAGCGCGTTCCCTCCGGTAGTAACCCCAGCCTGGCGCAGGGCGGTCACTATGCCAGGGACGTCGGTGTTGTAACCGAGCCGCCGGCCGTCGCGCAGCAGCACGGTGTTGGCCGCGCCGACGTCCAGAGCCAGCTGCTCGGCCTCGTCGAGCAGCGGCAGCACGACCCGCTTGAGCGGCATGGTGAGCGACAGGCCGGCCCAGTCCGGGCCCAGGGAGCTCAGGAATCCAGCGAGGCCCTGCTCGTCGCACTCGATGGCCGAATAGGACCAGTCGGTCAGGCCGAGCTCCCGGTACCCGGCCCGGTGCAGCGCCGGCGACAGCGAGTGCGTGATGGGCGACCCGAGCACGGCCGCCCGGACAGCCACCGGCTCAGATCCCGTTCTTGGTCGCTTCGTTGGACCAGATCGTGAACTGGCTGGAACTCGAGGTGAAGTTCGTCTGGCCCTGCTTGTTGATGGTGACGAAGTACAGCCAGTCGCCCGGCGTCGGGTGCAGCACGGCCTGGATCGCCGCTATATCCGGGGAGTTGATCGGGCCTGGCGGCAGGCCAGGGTGCTTGGTCGTGTTGTACGGCGAGTTCACGTTCAGGTCGCTCTCGGTCAGGTTGTAGATGTACTTGTTGACCGCGTAAGCGACCGTGCTGTCCAACCCGAGGTCCCACGGCGGGCGCTGGTTCAGCCGGTTGTCGATCACCCTCGCGACCTGCCCGTAGTACTTCGGTGGTACCTCACCTTCGAGCAGGCTCGCCTGGATGATCACCTGGTACTCAGTGAACTGGGCGGCTTTCGCCTTGGCCGCCAGGTTCAGGCCCGCGATCTCGGTGTTGAACTGCTTCACCATGGTCTGCAGCATCTGCAGGGGCGTCGTGCCGGGCTGGAAGTTATAAGTGGCAGGCCACAGGAAGCCCTCCGGATTGCCGTTCGCCCAGGACGGCAGGCCCAGCGCCGAGGTGTCATTCAGCGCCGACTGGAACTGGCTCAGCGGAAGCCCGGTCTTGGCGGCCAGCAGGGCGACGACCTTGCTCGTGCGCATGCCGTCCGGGACGGCCACGGTCATCTGGACCCGCGCCTTCGGACTGATGAGCAGCTTCCAGGCCAGCGCGGCGCCCATGTGCTTGTGCAGCCGGAACGTGCCGGGCTGGAGCAGACTCGACTGGCCGCTGGCCTTGGCTACTGTGCAGAAGGCCGAGGCGGAGGCGACGACCCCTTTGCTGACCAGGGTATTTTCCAGCGAGCCGCACGCGATCGCGCCCGCCGGAACCGTGACGAGAACCGTGCCGTAGCCCTTAGCGCCGGTCCAGTCGGCATGCCGGCTGGAGTACCAGTGGTAGGCATAGGCGCCGCCCCCGACGAGCCCGCCCAGGAACAGGACGAGCACCGTGAGCGCGACCAGGCCCGCGCGGCTGCGCTTGCGACGCGGCGGGCGATGGCCGAACTCGTCCTCCGACGCGCCAAAACCCCGGAAAAAGCCGTTGTGCCGCGGACTGTCGGGGTCGAGCTCGTCCTCGGGCTCTCGGTCGCGGTCGCGGTCGCGGTCGCGGCGGCGCGTTATGCCGGAGTCGTCCACCGGCCCCGGCCAGTCATAGCGATCGTCCTGGTCCGCCCCGCCTGCGGCGGCGCCGTAAGCCTGATCGTCATATCCCCCGCCGTACGGTGCTGCAGCTGGCTGGTCATACCCGGCCTGACCGTCATACCCGGGCTGACTGGCGCCGCGCTGGCCACGGGCGTCGCGGCCGGCGTACTGGTCCCCGGCCTCATACCCGGCGGGCCCGCCGTAAGAATCCTGCCCGCCGTAACTGCCTGGCGGACCGTAGCTGTCAGCGCCTCCGTACCCGCCCCTGCCACGGCTGCCGCGGCCGAGGGTGGTGTCATCGTCGTAACCGTCACGTCCGCGCGGAGCCGCCTGGCCACGCGGGGCGGAGTGCCCGCCGGACCCGCGAAGGTAAGGATCGGCGGGACCGTAGGGATCCGGCGGGGCATAAGGATCATCCGGAGCAGGGAACGGGGCCTTAGGCGCGAATGGGTCCTGCCCCGCGGGCCGAATCGGGCCGCCGGGACCGTAGCTGGCGTCCCGGTATCCATCGGCCGGGTAGGCGCCGTCGCGATGGCCGTTCAGTGCGTCCGCGCCGCGGTGGCCGCCGGTGCTGTACCCACCGCTGGTGTAGTCGCGGCCTGGGCCGTATTCGGCCGGGCTTGCGTACTCGCCTGGCGTTCCGTACTCGCCCGAGCTTCCGTACCCGCGGGAGCTGCCGCCGGGGACGTCGCCTGAGGCCCGGCTGGCGCCGGGTGACGTGGCGTCGAAGTAGCCGGGACCTGAGTGCCGGCTGTCGGGATATCCGGCGCTCTGCCCGTAGCCGCCAGGCTGCCCGTGGTCGTCAGGCTGCCCGTGGTCGTCCGGCTGGCGGTAGCCGTCAGACTGGCGGTAGCCATCGGCCTGGCCGGGAGTCGCCGGGCCCGAGCCGGGGTAGCCCGTCTCGCCGTACCTGGCATCGGGGTAGGCCGGATCACCGTAGCCGGGCCCGCGGTACCCGGCGCCCGAATTTCCTGGCTCTGGCAACGCGGCGCCGTAACGGCCGTCCGCATACCCGTCGCCCGGGTACCCGGAGTCGGCGTAACCAGGGTCGCGGTAACCGGGATCGCGGTAACCGGGATCGCGGTAACCAGCGTCGCCGTAGCCGCCGTTGGCATGGCCAGGGTCCGAGTCGGCGGGTGCGGCATTCGGACCGGACCGACGGTGCGAGCCCTGCCTCGGGCTGCGTCCGGGCGCGGGGGAATCCGGCGGCCACGACTCGTCGGCCGGGGCCGCGCGGCGCGCCCGGCGGCCCTCTCGCGGGTCGTAACCGGCCGGGTCTGGTGCCTGCGGCTCCTCGGCCCAGTGCTCGTAGCCGTCGCGGCTCATGCTGTCGCGCCTCCTGCCACCAGCTGCCCGGCAGGCTCGCCCGTCGAGCGCTCGGCATCAAGTGCACCCTGCAGCAGTAGCGCCGCTGCGGCCTTGTCTACTGTCTGTCGCCTGGCCCGGGACCGGGCACCGCCCTGCTGAAGCGCAGCGTGCGCCAGCACCGTGGTGAAACGTTCATCCAGCAGCCGGACCGGGACCGGCGCCAGTCGCACCGCCAGCGCCGACGCAAACGAGCGGCCATCCGCTGCTGACTTGCCTTCCCGCCCGGCCAGGCCAATGGCCAGGCCGACGACGACCTCGATCGCCTCGTTCTCGGCCGAAAGCCTGGCCAGCTCGCCGAGGTCGCCTGGGCCGCGCCGCACGGTGTCCAGCGGCGATGCGAGCAAGCCGCCGGGGTCAGACCTGGCCACCCCGATCCGGACCGTGCCGACGTCGACGCCAAGCCGAATGCCCTGCCTCACATCCACAGCCCGCCAGCCATTGCCGGTGCCCTCCAAACGATCACCACCGCTGTGGACACCGTCGTCCAGATGACACGCCGAGACAGCGCAGATCTCATCCTGGACACGAACTGGTAGAGGCACGGACTCACCCTACGGTACCCGCGCCCATTATGTCGCTAATGAGTATACGAGCTGCGCTAAATGCCCCGGCGACCGCTTCGTCGGCGCGATCGCCGAGCGGCGCGCCGCCGCCCTGTGCGACATCGTCCTTGCCGCCGCCCCGGCCGCCGAGCGCGCCAGCCGCGGCGAGTACCAGCGCGCCGGCCCGAAGCCCGCGGCTCCGCGCAGCATCGTTGACCGCGATGACAACGGTCGGCCGTCCGTCGGTGACGCCGATCGCCGTGACCACGGCGGGCCTGTCAGCCGGGAGCCGTCCGCGGATGTCGAGTGCCACCTTGCGGATCCCGTCGGCGGCGACGCCGTCGGGCACCCGGTGCGCTACGAACGCGACGCCGGCCAGGTCCTCGGCAGTCCCGGCCACCTCGGCCGCGCCGCCGAGCAGCTGAGCGGACCTGAAGCGCTCGAGCTCTCGCTCCGCGTCCCGCAGCCGGCTGACGACGCCGGAGATCCGTTCCGGCAGCTCCTCCGGGCGGGCCTTCAGCTGCTCGGACAGCTGGCTGACGAGCACGCTTTCGCGGGCGAGGAACTTGAACGCGTCGATGCCGACCAGCGCCTCGACGCGGCGCACACCCGACCCGATCGACGACTCACCAAGGATCTTGACCAGCCCCAGGTTGCCGGACCTGGCCACGTGCGTGCCGCCGCACAGCTCGCGCGAGTAATCACCGACCTCGACGACGCGCACCTGGTCGCCGTACTTCTCGCCGAACAGGGCCAGCGCGCCCATCGCCCGTGCCTCGTCGATCGAGGTGTGGAAGGCGCGCACCTCCAGGTCGTTAATGAGGACGTGGTTGACTTCCTCCTCCGCCGCGGTCAGCACCGAGGACGGGACCGCGCCCATCGCGGTGAAGTCGAACCGGAACCGGCCGGGCGCGTTCTCCGAGCCCGCCTGCGCCGCCGACTCGCCGAGCGCGCCGCGGAACGCGCGGTGCACCAGGTGCGTCGCGGTGTGCGAACGGGAGATAGCCCGCCGCCGCTCCACATCGATCTCGGCGTGCACGGCGGCGCCTACGACGATCTCGCCCGCGGTCACGATGCCGCGGTGCACGATCAGGCCGGAGACCGGCTGCTGTACGTCGGTCACCTCAATCCTGGCGTCGTCGCCAGCACCGCTCCCGAAGGCCATGATCACGCCGTTGTCGGCAAGCTGGCCGCCGCCCTCGGCGTAGAACGGCGTGCGGTCCAGCACTACCTCGACCGCGGTGCCTGCGCCCGCCGACGGGACGGCAACGCTGCCCACCAGCAGGCCGACGACCCTCGCGTCCGTCGCGATTTCGTCGTACCCGGTAAAGGTCACCCTGCCCGCCTGCTCGAGGACGTGCGCGAAGACCGAGATGTCGGCGTTGCCGGTCTTCTTGACCGCCGCATCGGCCTTGGCCCGCTGCCGCTGCTCGGCCATCAGCCGCCGGAACTCGCCCTCGTCGACCGCCAGGCCCTGCTCGCTCGCCATCTCCAGGGTGAGGTCGATGGGGAAGCCGTAGGTGTCGTGCAGCTGGAACGCCTGATCGCCGCGGATGACCTCGGTCCCGCGCCGCCGCGTCTCTTCTACCGCAACGTCGAATATGGCGCTGCCGGTGCGCAGCGTGGCCAGGAACGCGGACTCCTCCGCGTCGATGACCGTGTGAATGTGCGGCGCGTCCCTGATCAGCTCGTGGTACTGCTGGCCGAGGGCCTCGATCGCCACCGTCGACAGGTCGTGCATGAACCGCTCGTCCTCGCCGCCCCTGCTGCGGCCGGAGCCGCCGCGCTGCGCGCCCGACAGCAGCCTCAGCTTCTGCATGCTGCGGCGCAGGATCCGGCGCAACACGTAGCCGCGGCCTTCGTTGGACGGGGTCACGCCGTCGGAAACCAGCATCACGGCGGTTCGGACGTGGTCGGTCACCACCCGGAGCGCGACGTCAGTTCGTTCGTCGACGCCATACCGGGTCTCAGTGAGCTCGGCCGCCCGCTCGAGCACCTTCCACATGGTGTCGATCTCGTAGATGTTGTCCACGCCCTGCAAGAGCGCGGCCATTCGCTCCATGCCCATGCCGGTGTCGATGTTGCGCGACGGCAGGTCGCCGGCGACGTCGAAGTCCACCTTGGACCGCACGGCGCCGAGCTGGTACTGCATGAAGACGAGGTTCCACACCTCGAGGTAGCGGTCCTCGTCGGACTCCGGGCCGCCTTCCCGGCCGTATTCCGGACCGCGGTCGTAGTAGATCTCCGAACACGGACCGCCGGGCCCGGGCACGCCCATGTGCCAGTAGTTGTCGGCGAGCCCGCGGCGCTGGATCCGGCTCTCCGGCACGCCGACGACGTCATGCCAGATCTTGGCCGCCTCGTCGTCCTCGTGCAGCACCGTCACCCATAGCCGACTCTCCGCGAAGCCGAACCCGCCGTCGGACTCCGGCCTGGTCAGCAGATCCCAGGCGAACGGGATGGCCTGGTCCTTGAAGTAGTCACCGAACGAGAAGTTGCCGAGCATCTGGAAGAACGTGCCGTGCCGGGTGGTCTTGCCGACTTCTTCGATGTCCGGCGTACGCACGCACTTCTGGCAGCTGGTCGCCCGCCGGAACGGCGGCGTCTGCTGCCCGAGGAAGTATGGCTTGAAGGGCTGCATGCCGGCGTTCACCAGGAGCAGCGTCGGGTCGTCGGCGACCAGGCTGGCCGAGGGAACAATGACGTGCCCTCGCTGCTCGAAGTAACTAAGGAAACGGCGGACGATCTCTGCCG
>DATHPF010000025.1:0-19857 GCA_035484155.1 Streptosporangiaceae bacterium | reverse complement strand
ACGAAGATCTGATCTTTCTCTGCCAGCGCCGCCATCCGGCACCAGATGCGCGGCTCGGACAGGTAACGCAGCTGGGACACGACGAGCTCTGGCAGCCGCTTGCCTTCCAGCACCGGTCTGGTCACCAGCCAGGCCAGCACTCCGGGCGGCAGCACGTACAACCACACCCAGGTGTGACTGAACGGCATCCCGGCCATCGTGAGGATGACTATGTACGGGATCGCGATCGCGAGGAACGCCGCTACCTGGCCGACCGGTACGGGCATCGGCAGGCGGAAGTCATAGAGCTTGTAGAGCCGCTTCTCGATTTTCCAGATGTTGGTATAGGTCGGGAGTTCCACGTGCCGCCTCCTTCCGTCCGCTAGCGCGGGACCGACCGCAAGCCAGCACTGGCTTAGTGCACGCCGAGCGCATTCGCGATGCCGGAGGCGATCGTCTGCACGATGCTGGGCGTGTAGAAGACGACGGCAATGGCGATTGCGAGCACGATGAATTGAACAAAGCGGATGATCTCGCGGGTGAAGAGGAAGAAGATCGCGACGATTCCGACGATCCCCAGGAAGAGCGGGCCGAAAAGTCCCTGTAGATAGGAAACAAGGCCGGTGGTGCTAAGTGCCAGGGGATGTGCAGCAATAAGCAGATGAGCCGACATCGAATCTCCGGTGGTGAGTGAGCGCGGCCGTCGGGGGCGGGTGCTAGCTTGCTGTGCCGTCGCGTCATGGCGGCCCCTGAGTCAGTGCGGTGGTGGATGCGCCGATTGACTGGACATCCCAGGTGCCTTGCTGGCGGACCACCGTCATCTCGTAGGTCATCTGCACCGATGCTGCCCCGGCCCCGACTGAGCCGCCCGTCGACGCGGACTGAGCTGTCGGCAACTGCCACGTGACCGTGACGGAGATCTGTCGGCGTGAGCCGCCTGGCGGGGCGTACACGCTGTCGACCGCGCCGAAGGTGACGGCGCCGCCAAGGCCGCCGATCTGCGCGCCCGGCGAGGTGAACCTCGCGAGCGTCGCCCGGTCTCCGCTTGCGAACGCCTCGAAGAAGGCCGGCAGCTGACTCGCCAGCGCATTCGCCGTCGCCTGGTCGCCGGTCTGGCTGGCCACTGGGGGCGTGACCTTGGCGGGCGCTGGCAGCAGCGCGGGATCCCCCGACACGATCATGCCGCCCTGTGCTGCGTAGACCGGCACGCCAAGCTCGATCAGCCGACCGGCGCTCAGCCGGGCCAGCAACGTCACCACGGCGGAATGAGGCCCACTGACCGACACGCCTGCTACCTGCTCGTCGAGGACTCGCTGGGTGCCTACCCCATCCCAGCCGAGTTGCGGGTCTGCTCCGGGCGGCAGGAAACGGGCCAGCTCCCGGCCGCGCTGACCGGCGCTAGCCGGGCTGAAGTTGAGATAAACATCGCCAAACTGCAACGCGTAAGCGTCGGCCAAGGTGACGGGGAACTGCGTGGCACTAGGCGCGGGAGTCGAACTGGCCGGCGCAGCCGACGATCGTCCGTCAACGATCGCCAGGATCCCGCGATAGCCGATCAAGAGGATCACGGCCCAGACGATGGCGCGCGCAATCCAGATAAGCCATCGACCGCCAGCACCCCGCCAATGCGCTGCCACCTGATCGGGACGCACGGGAAGTGGCTGACTGAGGGGCAGTGCCTCATCGTCGGCTGAGTCCAGATCGCCACGATCGAGGAGTGCCCTGCGAACCATCACACCTCCGTCCGTTCTCCCGCGTCCACGCAGCAAAGAGCTCACGCGCGACGATGTTCCTGTCCGGCACCATTCTGCGGCAAATCGCCCACGCAACCCCGGCATTGACGCGGCCGGCGCGCCGTCGGGATTTGTAAAAAACGCGATTCCGGGTTGCGTTGCTTCGTTGTCAATGCCGTCAAGGTCATCAATGCTGCCGATAAGCCAGTCCAGGCGGTCCGGCGAACGGCTCGCGGATACAGGGCCGGCCGGGGCGTCCGGGCCGGTGCCCGGGCACCACGACTCGTCAGGCGGCCAGCGGAGCCGGCCCGCCGGCCCGCCCGGTGCGGGGAAGGCGCGACGGGCAGGCACAGTCGCTGCATTCACGGCCGTCGCGCGCACGGTCGTCACGGGCACGGTCGTCACGGGCACGGTCGTCACGGGCACCGTCATCACGGGCACGGTCATCACACACGCGGGCACAGGGTCAGGCTCGCGGTTCTGCCAGCGATTGCGCATTGGCTGTCCTTTGGTCGCGGCTCACCGGGCGGGCCGCCTTGTTGGCAGCCGACAGCACAACAGACGCAGTGTGACTTTCGTGTGACTCGCAGCCCCTGGCCGCCAGGCAGTGCGTCCTTAATGTCGGCCCGCGCAGAAAGGGCCCGCCGCTCCGCTTATCCGGGATCCGCGGAACCAGGCGCTAGCTCGGTCAGGTTGCCGATTCGGCCTGGAGCAGCGGGCGCAGGCGCGCGTGAGCCCAGGCGGCTAGCGTGGTCGGCGTCGTCGTGACGATGCCTCGTTTGTCTTCAGGGATGAAGTCTGAGCGCATCACGGCTGACATGCCGACCATGCCCTCGATCTGCTTGTCACCGAAGCCGGCCGCCCGCAAAGAGGCACGCAGGGCGTCCTGCGAAATGGTCTCGGCGCGGATCGGGCGGCCGAGCGCCTCGGTGAGGATCTGGGCCACCTGGATGAGGGTGAGATCTGCGGGGCCATGGACGGCCTGGACGTTGCGGCCGGACCAGCCGCCGTACAGCAACCGGGCTGCGGCGATGTCGCCGATGTCACGCGGGTCGACCCACGGCTGCGGGTAGTCGATGGCGGCCGGAATGCGGACGAGGCCGTGACGCAGGGAGTCGAGATCGAGGTTGGTGTAGAAGTAGCCGCACCGCAGGTGAAGGACTGAGGATCCGGTGGAGTCGAGATCTTCCTCGGTGCTGGCCAGGCCGGCGATCTCCCCGACCCCGGTGCGCTTCTCCGCGCCAATGCTGCTGATGAATACGGTGCGGGCAATGCCGTTCTCGGTCACGGCGCGGGCCGCGGTGGCGCCGAGCTGGGTGTACCAGGCCACCGGGTCGGCGTCGGGGTCTGCCATGAACGGCGCGAGCCAGAACAGGGCATCGGCGCCGCGAGTCGCCCGCACAACGGCGTCAGAGTCGGCCAGGTCCGTCTGGATGACGTCAGCCCGTTCGACCACACGTGAATCCAGCCGCGAGGGATGGCGAGCCAAAAGCGTGGGCCGGGCACCGGCTTGCAGAAGCAGCTGGACGACCCGCGACCCGATGTTGCCCGTGGGGGTGGTCACGACAATCTTCATGAGTCCGCTCCTAGGCCCGGCAGCGAAGCACGAGCCGGGACGGTCCACGCTGTGGCGCTAGGCCGCGCCGCCTGCCGTGGCGACGATCCAGGCCAGCACCATCGCTTCCTCGTGCCACTTGTCATAACGGCCAGACCGGCCGCCGTGACCTGCTGTCATCTCGATCTTCAGCAGGAACGGGCCGCCGGTCGCCTCAGCCTGGAGCCTGGCGATCCACTTGGCGGGCTCGTGGTAGAGGACGCGGGTGTCGTTCAGGCTCGTAACAGCCAGGATCGGCGGGTATACCAGGTCAGGGTTGACGTTCTCGTAGGGCGAGTACGACTTCATGTACTGGTAGACCTCGACATTGTGCAGCGGGTCGCCCCACTCTTCCCACTCCGGGACCGTCAGCGGCAGCGTCGGGTCCAGGATCGAGGTCAGCGCGTCCACGAACGGCACCTGCGCGACGATGCCGCCGAAGGCCTCCGGCGCCATGTTTGCCACGGCACCCATCAGCAGTCCGCCCGCCGAGCCGCCGCGTGCGATCAGTCGCTCCGGCGACGTCCAGCCATCTTTCACCACGTGCCGCGCGCAGGCGATGAAGTCCGTGAAGGTGTTGATCTTACGCAGCATCTTGCCGTCGTCATACCAGCGACGGCCCATCTCGCCGCCGCCGCGGACGTGTGCGATCGCGAACACAAACCCGCGGTCCAGCAGCGACATTCGCGCGATCGAGAAGGTCGGATCGTTAGAGATCTCGTAACTGCCGTACCCGTAGAGCAGGAACGGCGCCGTTCCGTCTCGCGGCGCGTCCTTACGGCGAACCAGTGACAGCGGGACCTGCGTGCCATCGTCCGCAGTTGCCCACAAGCGATGCTGCTCGTACTCTGCCGGGTCGTACTCAGAGCCGTCCGGGCCTGGCAGCACCTGCGTCCGCTTCAGGAGCGTCAGCTCGCCGGTCGCCACGTCGCAGTCGTAGACGGAGTTAGGCGTCACCATCGACACGTAGTGCAGCCGGAACCTGTCCGTCTCGTATTCCGGGTTCGTGCCCGGACTCACCTCGTAGATTGGCTCGGGGAAGTCAATCTCGTGCACGGCACCGATCGAGGGCATGATGCGCAGGCCGGTCAGCCCGTCTCGGCGGAAGTACACCACCAGCTGACTGGCGAACGCATCGACGCTGAGAAGTCGCGTGTCCTCCCGGTGCTGGATTAGCGGCGTCCACACAGCCGGGCTGTCGAGCTGCGCCTGGGCTAGCTCGAAATTCAGCGCGCCGTCGTTGTGCAGGATGAGCAGGCGCTCGGTGCCGTCGGGCAGGACCTGGTGCTCGACGTCGTACTCCACCCCAGTGCGCCGCGACGCGACGACGGTGAACTCACCCATCGGGTCAGCCGCATCGAGCAGCCAGACCTCGCTCGTCAGCTTGCTGGACGAGCCGATCATGATGTAGCGCTCGCTGCGGGACAGCCCGACGCCGACGCCGAACTTCTCGTCGGATTCCTCGTAGACGATCACGTCTGCGCCGGCTGGCGTGCCGATCAGGTGCCGCCACACCCGGTAAGGCCGCCAGGCGTCGTCGACGGTGACGTAAAACATCGCCGACCCGTCCGCGGACCAGGCGCTCCCGTAGAAGGTGTCGGGGATCTCGTCCGGCGTCGTCTCGCCTGTCGCCAGGTCCTTGAACCGCATGGTGTAGCGCTCGTCGCCGTCCAGATCGATCGAGTACGCGAGAAGCCGGCTATCGGGACTGACATCGAAGGCACCAATGCCAAAGAAAGGATTGTCGCCAGCGAGCTGGTTCCCGTCGAGAAGGATCTCCTCACCGTCGAGCGGCCCGCCGTCCGCCTGCACGGGCGGGCCGTCATCGTCCGACCGGACGGCGCGGCGGCAGTTCAGCGCGTACTGCTGGCCCTCGACCGTCCGGGCGTAATACCACCAGCCGTGGTCCCGGACCGGCACGGACAGGTCGGTCTCCCTGGTCCTGGACTTGATCTCGGCAAAGATGGCCTGCCGGAGCCCCTCTTGCCCGACGGTCACGGCCTCGGTGTAGCCGTTCTCGGCCGTCAGGAAGGAGATCGTGTCCGGCTGGTCCTTGGCGGTTAGCCAGGCGTACTCGTCGACGAAGGTGTCTCCATGGTGAGTGCGCTTCGTCGGTACGCGCTTGGCAGCAGGCGGCTTCGGGTTCGCTGACGGCTGGTCGCTCATGAGCGACGAGCTTACTGTGGCTCCGGGCCTGGGCCATGGACGCCGGGGGTCAGCTGGCAGACCGACGACGGTGCCCAGGTCGCTGCCGCCCCCCCGTAGACAGCGACCTGGGCACTTATCCCGACCAGCGCCGCTAGAGCTCCGAGTCCCGCAGATACGCCAGTACGGCCAGTACTCTGCGGTTTTCGTCCGGTCCCGGGCTCAGGCCGAGCTTGGTGAAGATGCGGGCGATGTGACTTTCGATGGTCCGCTCCATGACGGACAGCCGGGCCGCGATGGCGGTGTTGGACAGGCCGGCGGATATCAGCTCGAGTATCTCGAGCTCACGAGATGTCAGTCGTTCGAGCCCCTGCTTGCCAGGCCACGGGTTCATAGCCTGATCGCGCACGCCCGCACTCATGTCGATACCTCGCCGGCTCGCGCGGCTTGCGCCGCGTGGTGATCTGCCCGGGTCGCCGTCCGGCCCGGCGCAGCAAGCATGGCAATGCCCGATGTGCTGCCGATGTGCTGGCGATGTACTGGCAGGTCAGGGCCGTGCACGACGTCAGCCGGCAACCACTCGAGTGCTATCCCAGGTCCGCACAGCCGGCGTGCGTACGGCGTGCGGACCCGGTACTTCCCATCATTGGCCAGCTAGTCCGCCCGCGTCGTCAGTGCTAACACTGCATTTCCGGCCAGTGGCTTGCGCTCGGTACCGACCGAGGATCGCGCCGGAGCCTTCTAGCTGCAAGGATGCAGGCGTTCGGCTCAATGCACGCCTGGAGGCCCGGTGCCCGTCGTCATCCTGCTCGTGGTGGTAGTAGTCCTCGTGATCGTGGTCGGCCTGGCGACATGGGTCAGGCGGGCGCGGTCGGCTGCCCGGATCATCGACGTTCCGGCCGCCGAGGAGCAGAACATCTTCCACGGCGGCGTTATGTGCAAGAGCCTGATGACCAGCGGAATCTTGGTGCGGCTCGAGATTTTCGACTGGGGCGTCCGCATCCGGGGGATCAAGCCAGTCCGCTGGGTGGTGCCCACCTGGGAAGCTCGCTATGACGAGCTAGCCATTGCGGAGCTGGTAGCCACCCCGTTCAGCCGGAATGCTGTCTGGCTCCGCCTCCGCAGCGAGGCGGACGGGATGGGGTTCCTGAGCGACCGGAGTCCGGAGATCCTGCGCGTCCTGGAGGCGCACGACGTCCCGGTCAACCGTGCCCTCACCAAGGTCAAGCACGTCGACGACCTCAACCGCCCGCCCAGGTGATTCGCCAGGACAATCATTACCCCATCGTGATCGCGTTGACGCGAACCGGACGGATCGTGACCCTGACTCTTGCCTCCCCTGGCAGATCGTGGTCGCGGAGATTCGACCCGTACTTCGCGCCGACCTGATCGGCAAACGAGAAGTCGTCGTCCGGGGTTACCTCAGCGTCGCCGCGGATCTCCAGGTAGCGATACGGATTGGCGAGATCGAGCAGGAAAAGGTTCACGGCCGGGTTGGCCATGAGGTTCTTGGTCTTCTGCCGGGCCGTATTGAGCGACAGGGCGACCGTGTCGCCGTCGGCGAGGAACCAGATCTCCGACAGTTGCGGACGCCCGTCGGCGCCTACGGTGGCGAGGGTGGCGAACTGACCCTCGAGCAGGTCATGGTGTGACGCGGGGATGGCCGTCATGTTTCTGCTTTGCACGTCGACAGGTTAGCTTTGCAAGCCGGGCAGATCATCGTCGCCCCCCGCGCCACGCTGAGGGGGCGAAGACGGTGACGGCCCCGTTCCTAGGAGACCTTGCCGTTAGCGAACCGGCCGACCTGGGCAATGATTGCTGGGACAGGGGCTCTTTCGGAGGCTCGGATCGGTCAGGAGGCTTCGCCGGTGGCTACGTACAAGATGGTCTACGGAGATGACGAGAACGTCGCCGAGGAAACGCTGGGCGACATTACATCCATAGAGAGCGAGGACGGGTGGATCGTCCTGTTCCGCGGTAACGATGCGATCTTGCGGGTCCAGGAGGGTCACGTCCAGTCGCTGGAACTGGTCCTCGCCTAGGACCGGCTCAGGAGCCGCTCTCCTCAGGGATGCTCTGGTCGAGGTACTGCAGCAGGTCGTGCGCGGCAAGCTCGATTTCTTTATGCCGCCATTCTGCCGCGCGGTACTGACAGGCGATCAGTCCCATGCGATGCAGGCGGCGAAAGTCCCCGAAGATGAACGCGTACCTGGCCTTGGTGTGATCAGCCGCGCCCTGCGTCAGGCCCAGGTGCCACTGGGCGTAGTCGGTCCAGGAATGGGACGCCAGGAATTCGTTCCGCTCGCTGGCGCTGGGCTGGACCTTGCCCCAGTCGCTGGCGAGCTCATACTGACGGCTGTCGATGAGCTGCCGCGCGAAATCCACGGCTGCCGGATTCACCGCGTAGGACGGCATCGGTGATATGACTCCGGGCGCGACCGATGCGTTACCTCTTGGCGGATGCCTTCTTGCTCTTCTTAGTCGGATGCTCGATAACCGAGTCCGGTCCGGGGAACACTAGAGAGCTGTGACCGTCCTGGAATTGCACTAGGTAAGGCGGTTCCCCGCCCACTCCGCGGACCTCGATGATCTCGCCCATCCGCTCCGGCTGGCCCACGATGCTGCCATGTACGTGGAGCCGGTCCCCGACGACTGCCTGCATGGTGCTTACCCCCTGGTCCGCATTACCTCACTGTGCGACGTTCTGACGCGTCATCCGCACGCGTCCCGACACCCTCGCGGTATACCCAGCCGTGCTCAGCGCGCACATCACCGGCCACGCAGTCGCCATGACGAACATCACGCGCTAAATGCGCCAATTCCGGAATCACGTCGTCCGGAACCGGCGATAACGTCGCCGGCATGGATACAGACAACGCTTCGATTCTTCGCGAACCGCCTATATCAGGCAATGAACTGGACACGCTCCTGGGTGCCCTGGAACGCCAGCGCAGGTATGTGGGATGGAAGTGCGGAAACCTGAACTCAGCCGGCCTGCAAGCGACCCTCGGACCGTCGACTATGAGCCTGGGCGGGCTGCTCAAGCATCTGGCTCTGGTCGAGGACGATGTGTTCGCCGTGAAGCTGCACGGGCTGGATCCGCACCCGCCATGGGACGCCGTCGACTGGGACGCCGACAGCGACTGGGAATGGCACTCGGCTGCCGACGACAGCGCGGAGCAGCTCATGTCGCTATGGCAGGACGCGGTGACCCGATCGCGCTTGCTGGCAGCCGAGGCTATCGCCGACGGCGGCCTGGACCGGCCTGCCGCCTTCAGCTGGCCCGACAGGCGGACGCCCAGCCTGCGACGGCTGCTCATGGACATGATCGAGGAGTACGCGCGTCACCTCGGTCATGCTGACCTCATCCGCGAGTCAGTCGACGGACTCGTCGGGGAAGATCCTGGGTGATCGCTTGGTCAGTGGTACTCGGCGACGGTTCGCCTGCTGATCCGCCAGGTGTCATCGCTGCGGCGGACTTTCTGGGTGATGGCCGCTGCGGTGATGATCGTGATAGGCGCGGCCGGGGCGACGATCAGCAGTACCGAGCTGACGACGGCCTCGTCCGGGCCATCGCCCGGGTCGACGACCGGGTTGAGGGTCAGGTGCAGCGTCGTCGCCCCTTCGGCCGCCCAGATCGGGCCGACCGCCTCTCGTAGCCCCGCGGCCGGATGGAGTCCCTGCGAGCCGTCGAGCACCGCATCGTCGGTGAACAGGGCGGCGTACGCGTCGGCGTCGCGGCGGGTGGCAGCCGCGTCGGCGCGGCCGACGACGTCGAGGATCTCCAGCCGGTCAGCTGCGGACAGGTTCACGCGGCCGGGTCCTGGGGCCGGAGCCAGGCGCTTATCCGGTCCTGGGTCTCGGCCGGGAAGACGCTCTTGGGAATGACAGCATGCACGGCCTTGGCCGGGATCGCGCTGTAGGCCGACCCGGTCTGGTTGGCGTACTGGGTGACCCGGAAGCTAATCGCCATGCTGGCGAGTGCGTAGGCCTCGGGCTCGGTGATCTGGGCGGCCGCGGCCAGCCAGTGGATCGCTTCACGCAGGCAAGTCACCAGCGCATCGTCCAGGTTGTCGCCAAACCCGATGACGATCCAGGTCGTGTCCGTCTCGCCGAGCGGGCCGCGCAGCGGCACGTTCTTGTGCAGGTCGTAGCGGACCTCCAGGTTCTCGGCCGCCGTCTCAATCGCGGTCTGGTCGACCACGCCGTCGCCCTGCAGGGCATGCACGTCGCCGTTCCAGATGCGGGCCCCTGCCTTAGCCACCGGCAGGAACAGGTGACTGCCCGCCGTCAGGTCGCGCAGCACCAGGTTGCCGCCGTAGGTACCGGACAAGATCGCACTGACCTGGGCATCGCCGGCTGGCTCCACGGCGACGACCCCCAGGAACGGGGCCATCGGCAGCTTGATGCCGTGGGTGAACTCCGCCGTCGTCCGAGCGTCATCGAAGGTGAAGTAGTGCACGTACGGCTGCGCGAAGTCGTGCGGCAGCGCGCCCACGCCGAGCGGGAAGGAGTTCCAGCCCCAGCTGATCGTGCGGAGCGCGATGATGCTGCACTCGACAACGTCGCCGGGCTGCGCGCCGGTGATCGCGACCGGCCCGAGCATCGAGTACGGGCCATTCGGATACCGGTGCCGGAGCGGCTCGCGGTCGGCGAAGCTCATCCCGAACTTCGCCTCGTTCCCCCAGTGCGTCCAGGTGTCCGGATACCGGACCGTGTCGCCGGGCGCGATCGATGCGACGGGTGCCGCGGTCGGGTCCAGGAACCCCGAACGCACCGTTGCCGACGTCGACTCAACTGTGTGCGTGTTTGCCACTATTGCCAACTCCGTCTCCCGGCCAGCCATGCGTTTGGGGCTGCGCTATGACCGGCCGCCCGCCGCCGATGCAGGACGCAGGCTACCGATAGTGACATTGATGTGACCGCGGCGACTAGGCGACTAGCCGCGTGCTTTAGGTGGCTCAGCGACGATGCCGAGCGCGTTCTTCCTCGTCCTGACGGTCTGCCTCGCGATCCTCTTCCCGGCGCTCGCGCGTTTCGGCGCCGTGCTCATCGACGCGCAGCCGGCGTTCCAGCTGCTCGGCCCGGCGTTGCTCCTTCGGCGTCGAGTGGCCTTCGCGCTCCTGCTCGCGCAGCGAGTCGAGTTCCTCCTGCAGTGCGTCGTCACGCGGCCTAGGTGGGTCGAAAGGGTCAGTCATGGCCGGTTCCTCCAAGTCGTCCGACAGGCGAGCGCTCTTCCCAATCAGATCGCGTCCTCGCCGGCCCGCTCGCAGCGGGTCCCCTCGGCTGCTCGCGGCCGGTCGCCTAGACAAGGACGAACCCTAGACGTATGGACGAACCAGCGCTTATAGGCGGATCACGGCCTTGCCGCGGAGGCCTCCGCTGCGAAGCTTGCTGAGGACCTGACCCGCGCCGTTCAGGTCCGTGGTGGACCCAATGCGCGCGGTGACGGTGCCGTCCGCGAGCATGCGTGCCACCTGCGCCAGGCCTTGCGGTGACAACAGCGGATTCGCACTTGATGCGCTGTTGTGTGCGGTTATATGACGGTCAGCGAACCAGCCTTCGTCTGCTGCGAAGATCGTCGACACTAGGGTGCCGCCGGGCTTGATGATGTCCGCATCGCGGCAGATGGCGTCCCGGCCGTTGACCAGATCGAGAACGCCATCCACACCGCCGGGGTGAGCTGGGTGCAGTGCGTCGATGGCGTCGACTGCGTTGGTGTCGTAGACCTCCTCGGCGCCAAGGCTGCGGGCCTGGTCGGCGTCGCCGCGAACGGTCGCGATGACGTGCGCGCCACGGGCGCGCGCCATCTGCACTGCGTAGCCGCCGACCCCGCCAGTGGCCCCCATGATGACCAGGTGCTGGCCCGCCCTGACGCCCAGCAGATCCACTGTCCTGAGCGCCGTTACTGCGGCGGTGGGCAGCGCGGCTGCCTGCTCGTCACTCACGCCCTCGGGGATGCGGGCCAGCGGTTCTGCCTTCGCATCCGGCCTGACCGCGGTGTAGTCGGCATACGAACCGTGTGATCGCGCCATGCCGAATACGCGGTCGCCTACCTGCAGATCGCTTCCCGGCGCTGGAGCACGTTCGACGACACCGGCGAAGTCGACGCCCAAGACGAAAGGGTAGGCCGAATCGGCGGTCAGCCGCGCGATGCTGTTGTTGTCCATCGGATTGACCCCGGCATATCGCACGCGGATCAGGAACGCCTCCTGGGCGGCAGGCACCGGCAGGTCGTGGACGGCCGGAGCCGCACCGAAGCTGGGGACAGCGAACGCGCGCATATCTGCCACCTCATGTCGCGGTACTCCTGAAATCGGCCGATTCTCGCCGGCGGGCGATATTAGCTTCGTCCCCATGGGGTACGGGTGAGCAACGTAGAACCCGTCACTGATGTGTGCACATTCGGTCTCCTTGGGGAGGAGCTGCGGCCATGTCTCATCACCTGGACACACCGCTGGCGCGCCAGAACGGCCAGCTTTATCTCGATGACCTGTACGTGTTTCCTGGCGATCACAGCACCGTGTTCATCATGGACGTCAACTCCACGGTCACCGGACCCGATGTCCAGCCAGGCTTCCACCCGGAGGCGCGCTACGAGTTCAAGGTGCATTTCGACGCAGCCGACTTCGAGGCCCTGACGTACCGGGTGTCGTTCGGCGAGCGGGACGCCGCAGGCGGGCAGGCGCTGCAGGTCCGCCTCCTCGCCGGCGACGAAGCACGGGAGGACGGCGCTGCGGGCGCGCTGGTACTCGAGGGCCGGACTGGCGAGCCGGCGAGCCAGGACGACGCCAGGATCTGGGCGGGGAGGATCGCCGACCCGTTCTACGTCGATCTAGATGAGCTCGCGCTCATCAACGCTGCGGTGAAGAACGGCACATCGCCCGACCTGTCCGCGTGGCGGGCTGAAAGCGCTCGGAATAGCTTCGCCGGGACGACGGTCGAGTCGATCGTGCTCGAGCTCTCCCACCAGCATCCGCAGCTGCACCGAGGCGCGCGGACCGGAGTCTGGTGCGCCACGAAACTCGCAACGGACGCGGGCGGCTGGCGGCAGATTAACCGGGCCGGCCATCCCATGATGTGGCCGATCTTCTGGCCCGACGACACCGACTTCTCGAATCCGGCTAACGAGCGGCACCCGTCCGCCGATCTCAACGCCGAAGGCAAGACGATCGCTGATCTCGTCGCCGCCGTCGTCGCGGCAAGCGGAACCTCGGCCGACCCGCACGGCTACGGGCAGAGCGTGGCCCAGGTGCTGTTCCCCGACGTCATGCCGTACCTGATCGGAACGCCTGCGACGTACGGGTTCGCGGGCCTCAACGGCCGGACCCTCGCCGATAATGCACCCGAAGCGATGTTCTCGCTAGTCCTCAATACGGCCACTACTGCCGGCCTCACGCCAGCTGTAGCCGCAAGCATGCGATCGGCGAGCTTCCCCTACGTCGTGCCACGGTAGGCGCTGGACTCGGAGGCGCACAGTGCGTGTGGTCGGTGCCTGGTCGGTGCCGCGCGCCCGGCACAGCTAGTCATCGTGTCGGCGAAGCAGATCATCGATCACCTTCGCGCGGTCTTTCATCTTCACCGAATCCTGCTCGGCCGAGGGCGTGGAGCCAGTACTTGACGCGGAGCGCGGGCGGATGGCGGGCGCCCCACGGCGCATGAGCCGTCGCTGCCGGGCCGTCGGTCCGTAACCGGTCAGCACGTGTCGCAACGCCGAATGGCACCACCACCTGCTCGCCGCAGTCGACCACGGATTGACCGCGGCGCTAATTCGACGCCACATCGAGGGTCCTGCTCATGATCCGCGCGTGCTTGCCAACCTGCTGGCCGCGGGTGAACCCATACCGGTCCCGGACCGCGAAGGCATCCCACGTTGAAATTTCGAGCGGCCGGATCCGGTAGGACATCGTCGACTCCTTCCGAGCGCGAGTTCTCCCCATTTTCCCCCGGCAAGGTTCGATCGGCGGGAAGACGGCACGGGAATCTCCGTCCTAGGTGTGTCACGGGCCCCGGGCTGGCTTCAGGGCCCGGAACTGTCGGTCCGGATCTGTTCTACACAGTGCTCTGGATGGCGATCTGACAGAGTTCCGGTAGCCTGCCCTCGGCTTCCCGGGCCGCGATCTGGACGCCGGCCCAGGCCAGCGCGAGGCCGTAGGCGGCGGAGCAGATGATGAGTAGTGGAGTCCGGACGGCGGCCGGGGCGGTGCTGGTGAATGCAGCCGCGAGTATGACCGGGGTGGCCGCGACGGCGACGCCGGCCACGCTGGCGAGCATCCCGCCGAAGGTGTAGGACCCGAATCCCTGTGCGGCCTGGCGCATGGGGCTGCCGGTTCGCTTGGCCATCGGGTAGGCAAGGGTGACGGTGAGGATGTTGCTCAGGCCCAAGCCTGCGCCCAGGCCGGCCAGGGCCACTGCGGCGGCTGGCACGCCCTGCGCCGGACTCCTGACCGCGGCTGCCAGTCCGAAGCAGATCGCTGTTAGCAGCGGCGCCGCGATCACGCCGAGCGCGATGTTCTGGCCGGAGAAGTAGGCTCGCAGGGAGCGGCGGCCAGTCAGCGCGAGCGCCTCGGTGATGAACGGCGGGCCTGTCAGGCCGACTGAGTTGGCGTGGAAATACGCGACGAAGCCGGCACCGACAACGGCGCTTCCGATCACGACACCGGGATGCTTGTGCGGACCGGCTGTCCCCAGAATAGTGCTGGCCGATACGACGACCATGATGACGGCGGTCATGGCCCAGTAGACCAGCGACGTCGGGTCACGGCGCTGGTAAATCCAGAACCGGGCGGCCACCACGCCGCGCAGCCCGTAGCGGGCCAGCGGCAGAGCCGTGCCGCGCAGCTGCGACGACCCGGTGGAGGTGTCGGCGGTGACCAGTGCGCGGTCCAGCGAGCGTACCCACAGCCAGCCAAGGACGATGATGACGGCGGCCAGCAGCCCCAGCCGCGCCAGCGCGGTGCCGGGGTGGCCATGCGATGCATCCTGGATCGCATGCGCTGCTAGGCCAGGCGGCAGCCAGCGCATCCACGCGTCGACCCCGGCGAAGCTCGCCGCGGTGATCCCACCGTGCGCCGCTGCGTTGGGTATCACCTGGCCGAGCAGCTCGAGCAGGGCGAAGATCGGAATGAACAGGAAGACCGCCAGGTCCTTGCCGCGGCGTGAGCGCAGCAGCCTGGCCATGCTGGTGGTCACTAGCCGGGCCAGCGTGATGCAGAACAGCACTTGCAGCACCACCGCGACGATCGCGACGAGCACGCCGAGCACTCCGACGGCCAGGCCTACGGTTACCCCGAGCAGACCGAGCAGATTGGCCGCCGGCCATGCCCCGGCGGCCGACGCGGCCAGCAGCCCGACCGCGAGCGGGCGCGTCCGCAGCGGATACAGCTGCAGCGTGGCGGGGTCGAGGGTGCCGTCCAGGCCGAACGCGAAGATCGGCAGGATCAGCCAGCTGAGCGCGAACGCGGTGAAAATGACCGTGGTCAAGTCCACCGACGCGCTCAGGCCACGGAACAGGGACAGGACATAGAAGCCGCCGACCCCGACCACGAAGGCAAAGAAAGTGCTGAGAATGAACGAGGTCTGGGCAGCGGTGGACGAGCGCAGCGCGTTGAGGACCAGCCGGAGCTTCAACTGGACGAGGACCCGAGCCATGACAGCACCTCCTCGTCGCTTGCCCGCGAGCCAACCAGGTCGATGAACGCCCGCTGCAAGGACTTTCCGCCCTGCACGTGCGCCGTGGTGCCAGTGGCCACGATCTTGCCCTTGTCAATGATCGAGACGTGATCGCAGATCTGCTCGACCAGCTCCATCACGTGGCTGGAGAACAGGACCGTGGAGCCCGAGCCAACCAGCCGGGTCAGCAGCCGGCGGATCACATCAGCCGAGATCGGATCGACGCCCTCCAGCGGTTCGTCCAGGAACAGCACCTGCGGGTTGTGGATCAGAGCGCAGCCGAGCGCGATCTTCTTCCGCATGCCAGTGGAATAGTCGGCGACCAGCCGTTTCGCGTCGTCAGCCAGATCCAGGACGTCCAGCAGCTGGGCGCCTCGCGCCCGCGCCTCGCTCGCGGGCATCCCGCGCAGCCGGCCGGCGTATTCCACTAGCTCGGCGCCGCTCAGGCGCTCGAACAGCCGAACGTCAGCCGGCACCACGCCAATGACGGCCTTGGCCGCGGGCGGATCGGACCACACGTCCACACCGTTGATCAGGACCTTGCCCGCATCGGGCCGCAGCAAGCCGGTCATCATGGACAGCGACGTAGTCTTTCCGGCCCCGTTCGGCCCGACTAGCCCGGCCAGCGAGCCTGCCGCAATCTCCAGATCGATCCCGGCCACCGCTTCCTTCGGACCAAAACTCTTCCGCAGGCCTCGCACCTGGATAGCTGGCTCACCCATCTCTGCCTCCTCAGCGGCCGTTCAGCCGGTTCACAATGACGCCCGTGGACATCGGCTACGGCCGACGGTGTCGTAGTCGCCGTCGATGGCGGCACGTGCATTGGAGCCGGAGAACAGCGGCGTCTCCGGCAGGGTGGCCTGCGCCATCGTGGCTCCCTCGGCCGGTTGGGGGTCGGCGACGCGGCGTGTTGTGGCGCAGCAGCCGCCCGCCCGGGTGCGCTGCGCCCTGGCCGCCACGCCAGGTGCCGTTGCTTCATAAATCTGATATCACGATGCTACATTGACGGTATCAGGTACGTCAAGCGAGCAAGATGGCGGACTTACCACCCGCATTTCTGCGCCGGTCAGACGTTGAAGCGGAACTCCACAGTGTCGCGATCACCATCAAGGCCGTCGGAATCGCCGCCGACCCGAGGAGATACCGGCCGGCCGACAACGCGGAACGCCGACTCTGCGCGTGCGCTCGGGAGCGATCGCGGCAGCCCGAACCACGGCAGCACGCTGTTATCGAAGCGGGTCATCGCGCACGGCCCGCGCCCTTGCGATCAGGTCGGCTGTCACCACCCTCGCGTCACTTCCTTCCCTGACCTTGTCGCACGTCCATCTTGAATAGACGCCGGCCGGGGGGCGAACTGGGCGGCCGGCGGGCGCCCAGTTTTCCGGTGCCGCGACGCCTACATCAGTGACTGCTGACAACGAAAGGAGAACCGAAATGGGAAAGATCGTGCTGAGCGGTCCGCAGAACGTCTCGCTCGATGGAGTCGTGCAGGACCCGGACGGCGAGGAGGGCTTCAGGCTCGGCGGCTGGTTCAACCAGTTTGGGGGCAAGGACCTCGAAGAGTGGGCCAAGGTCGCGCTCGACGAGGCGCTGGGCGCCCAGGCGTGGCTGCTGGGTCGGCGGAGCTACGAGTTCTTCGGGGCGCGGTGGCGACCCCGGAGTGGCGCCCTGGCGGACAGGTTGAACAGCCTGCCGAAGTACGTCGTGTCCTCGACCCTCAAAGATCCCGACTGGAACAACTCGCGGGTCCTGAACGGCGATGTGGTGACCGAGGTCTCGAAGCTGAAGCACGAGCTAGACGGAGAAATCGTCGTCCCTGCCAGCTATCAGCTCGGCCGTACGCTCATCGACCACGACCTAGTCGACGAGCTGCGGCTGGTCGTCTTCCCGGTCGTCCTCGGGGCGGGCCAGCGGCTCTTCGGCGAGACCAGCGACAAAAAGCCCATGCGCCTCGTCGATACCAGGATCATCGGTGACGGCCTCGCCTTCCTTACCTACCAGCTCGTCCGCGGCGCCTAGCTACCGCTGCATCGACGCCGGCCGGCGAGGCGCCTCCTTGGGTCACCGCCTCCCCCTGTGCGCCTGACCACGCGAGCCGGGCGGCGGCGATTGGCCCGACGGCGGCGTTATGTGGGATCGCTCGGGATCGGAGCGGCCGGGTGCAGCCGGGGGAACTGGATGGCGAGGAAATCATGGATGACGTGCAGGGCTTGCTCCGGCGGAACCGAGGCGTGGGGGTCGGCGGGTAGTCCGTCGATCTTGATGTTGTTGTGCTCCGCGTATGCCCGGATCCCGTTGAAGGCGGCTTTGCCGAGGGTGGACAGGGTCTGGCCCAGGGCGAGCGCGTCCTGGATGTAGTCGGGTACCGGGCGCGCTTCGGCTACTGGCCAGGTGGCCGGATCTCGCGGGGCGTCGAGGGTGAACGCGTGGGAGAACGTCCGCGCGGCAGCGTCGCGTGCGGTGAGCGGGTCTCCCAGGCGCCACTGCTCGCGCAGGGTGGCGATCAATGAGGTGTGGCGGTGCTCCTCGTTGAAGACTTGCCCTGAGGCGACCCACGGTGACACGACGATGGCCGGGACCCGATAGCCCGACCGATCGAACGCGAAGCCGTACTGCCCAGCCGGAGCGGAGGGGTCTGGCGGTGGCACCGGGCCGGGCGGTACGTGGTCATAGGTGCCGCCCGGTTCGTCCCAGCCGATCAGGAGCGTCGTGTTCCAGATATTGGACCCGGCCGGGGACTGCATGCCCTTGTAGGCGTTGTAGATCCGGGCCAGGAACGCCTCGCCGCCCAGGATCGACGACGGCGGGTCCACGCCCGGGATCACGACGCCGTGGCCTAGGGCACGCGAGACGGCCGGATGGTAGTCCCCATGACCTAGCACGAGGGATGGCTCGATGAACGAGAAGTCAGGCAGATCGCCGCTGGCTGCGTCGACCTCGAACTGGCTGAACGGCACGAAGTGCGTGTCAAACCGGTCTTTCAGCCGCGGGTAGTGGATCAGGCCGGTGGCCGAGAACCGGTCTGGCTCGGCGACGTACACCTTCCACGTCTTGCCATGCTGCTCTAGGCGGTTGAAGATCGTCTCGGCAGTGTTGTGCGCCAGCCAGTTGGGAACCGGCTCGTTCACCACGAACCCCGACGCGGTCGCCGCGGTCCAGAACGACCGGTTGGTGAACGTCTGGGATGGCACCTCGCAAAACCAGTGATCGAACACCCCGAACCCGCGGGCAAGCCCGCTCAGCACCGGCACCTGCTCGGGGGTGAACCCGGTCATCACCTGCGAGTACTCGTCGTAGGTGGGCTGACGCCCCAACTCCGTAGTCAGCGTGCTGATGTAGTCGGTGACAAAGCCGTCCATCGTCGGCACCTGGCCGGGCGCCGGGGCGTTGTACGGCGCCGACATGTCGGCGGCGAGTTTGAACCGGTTCTCCTCGCTGAGGATGTTAAACAGCTGAGTATTGGTGTGCGGGTACTCCTCCCCGGTGTCGGGGTTGGGGCTGTCCATGTCGTTAGCCACCGTGTAGGGCACGACCTTGCGGTCGGCGTCGTGCTCAGCCCACTCCGGGATCGGATTGGTCAGGTCTTTGCCGATCACGCCCTCAAAGGTCTTGCCGTCGCCCGGCCCGTACAGGCGGCCAAGGAGATTGTCCAGCGACCGGTTCTCGAACACCACGACCACTATGTGATCCAGCGCATTGTCCCTACCCTTATCCGCCATGCGCTGAATGTAGGCATCTCACGCCGCAGATAGACCACCCGGCAAGGGTGATCCGTACCCGCGGTTGTAACGTGAAACGCAATTCGTAGCGCGAGTGGCAGGCACGGGGGCTCTATGCCGAAATACGCGTGCATTTTTTCCTACTCAACAGGTTCGTGGGCACGGATGCTCAAAACCTCAGACGACGGGCTCAGTTCCTTTCGCCGGCTGCTTGACTCCGTGGGCGGGTCACTGGAAACCGTCTACTGGATGCCGCTCGGGATCCCGTCCGGAATGGTCATCGTTGACACCCCCGACTCGGTCACCGCTGCGGCGGTGAGCGTCGCGGTCACGAGCACGGGCGCTGTTCAGAACTTGCAGACGTATGAACTGTTCACCCAAGAGCAGGTCGGCGAGATGCTGCTCATGGCCAGGGACGGGACGCATGTTTACCGGCCACCTGGCCACGAGGAGTCCATATTCCCTGGTTCAGCGCCGTAGGCCGGGCGGACCGTCCCCGCACTAGCCACATGCTGCCGGGGTAGGAGGACCGGGCTACCTGTCCCGCCGGGATGTCCAGCGTCAGGTTGGCGCTCGGGACGTTCGTGCCGAACCCGCGGGCCGCCGGCGAACGACCGACTCATCCTGCACTCTTGCCGCCCGGACAATAGGGCACCGAGCACTTGATCTGCATGAGCAGGTTCCTCTGGTAGATCAGGATGAGCACGCCTGCCACCCGGTGGACCGCGACTGGCCGCCCGAGGTAACGCTCGAATACGGCGGCCGGGATGCGGCCCCTGCGGTCGGTGTGGACAAATTCGGCGATCGCGAACGTCGCGTCGTGCCGAAATGGGCTGTACCAAGAGGAGGCCGTCTCCCAGGCGGGATTGACCAGATTCTTCCCCCCGTCGGGAGGTGGGTTGATCGCGCGAACCTGGACCGCGTTGCCCGACTGCACGGTGACAGCAGAGGCGTCCCAGTACCCGGCGATGCCGTACCTAAGCCCATGCGCCTTGAGCCAGCTGGCGATCGGAGC